>JALZGI010000230.1 GCA_030861105.1 Thermoproteota archaeon | reverse complement strand
ATCTTATCCTTCTTCTTTCCTCTCAGGCAATATCTATTTCATAACAAGCAACAGATCGCATTCTTGACAAATATATCCTAACTTATCAAAGTCCGAAGATAAAGTCATAATATCAGAGCAGCGAGGGCATTCTATTTCCTGGTCAATATTTTTCGTTATTTGGTCTTAATTTTCGTTTTCCTCTTCTTCTTCCTCTTCCTTGTGTAGGTCACCGTTTACTTCGGGAGATTGCAACTTTGTGCTCATTATCAATTATAAATTTCATTGTGTTATTTATACCAGCTAATACTAGAGGGAGAGGGGGCAGCTCTTCATAGAACGGTATGGTACCGTACCCATTTTGGGAGAGATATTCATGATAGCTCCCGCTGAGGTTAATGCCTTGGATTTTTCTTAGCTAAAGGTCAAGAAAGTACGAATAATGTTAGCACCAAATCTTCTAATATGATTAAATAGTTACTATCTTTGGTATCGCAACACATACCCCTCCCCCTTCCCAATTCTGCTTCTATTGTTTATAACAAATGTTGACAAAGTTGTTCAAAAATCATGTCTGGGGATGGCGGTACACTGGAAAGTCTGCAGGATGTAGATCAACACCTATTACGCAAGTTAAAAGATATAGGGGTAGGGTCAATTTCCGACCTTGCTACCACAACGGCTCCCGAACTCTTGGAAGACTATTATTCTAACTACGATGATGCCGCTAGAGGAATAGATTTTGAAAGCATATCACATCTTGTATTAAAGGCTAAGCAGAAACTAATAGAAGACGGATTAATAGAAAGGGACTTTTCTTCTGCTGAAAAGATGCTTGAGAGAAGACAAAAGATGGCTAGGTTTTCTACAGGTTCTGAAAATTTTGATTCATTTCTGGGAGGTGGTATAGAAACTCAGGCATTAACTGAGATTGCAGGTGAGTTTGGTTCAGGTAAGAGTCAGCTATGCTATACTCTTTGTGTCACTGCTGCTAATATGTCAAGTAAGGAAGACATTGGAATAATATATGTAGACACAGAAAACTCATTCAAGGCAGAACGCGTTTATCAGATAGCTGAATCCAGAGGTCTGGATGCAGAAGAGATACTGAAGAGAATAAACATTTGTAAAATATACTATAGCGCACACTTAGAAGCGGTCATAAGAAGTCTAGCCAAATACATTGAACAATACAGAGCCCGAATTGTAATCATTGATAGTATTATCTCTCTACATAGAGCAGAATTTTCAGGAAGAGAAACACTAGCTGAACGACAGCAGAGACTTAACACCTTATTACACAGACTCAGGCGACTATCTGAGATTTATAACATAGCAGTGGTTTATACAAACCAAGTTCAGGCTCAGCCTGATGCCCTTCTTGGTAATGGTTTTGATTCAATGAAAACAGCAGGCGGTAACATAATGGGCCACGCTTCCACCTATAGAATTTTTCTCAGAAAAGCAGGACCTAACAGAATAGCAACAATGCTTGATTCGCCATACCATGCATATGGTCAGGTCAAGTTTACCATTGGCGAAGAAGGAATACAGGATTTAGAAAAGAAAGACAGCAAAACGCTAGCTGCTAGTAGTGAGTGTGGGTGGTAATTTAATGAGCACCAATAATAATAACTCAGCTGAGATAGTAGTCAAAAGTTCTATTTTCCAGGAAAGGGAAGTAGAGGATGATAACTATCCTGATCCCAGTGCACTTCCACTACCTTCTCAAGAATCAAGGATAGTAACAGATGTGACACTCTCAGAGTTAATTCCAGGAAAATATGTCTCTACTACTGCAAGAGTTGTGTATCTTAGAGCAATTGAAAAACAAGATGACCTTGGATCAAAGATGATATTTTCTGGGATATTAGAAGATGCTAGTTTCAAAGTCCCCTTCGTCTCCCACAGGGTTTCATATCCTCTAATAAGAAACTGTGTCTACAAGTTTCAATCTGCATACGTACATGAGTTTCCCTCAAAAATCGCTCTTACTTGTAATCACAGAATATACCAAGATAAACCCAAAGGATGTCTTCGCAAGACCTCCCAAAAACATACAAAACACACAAAATATATCAATTCTTTCACTATATTTTATATTATCTATTAGGTTTCTAAGCTCTAACTTTTTCCTTGTATATTCTTCCACAATGTGGATTAGCTCAACTGCAATCCACAACACTCGCAGAACACTTTAGGGTTAATAAAATAACGTTCGCACCTTCTACAATATTTCCTACCAACCGAATAATGCGATTGGCCTACAACCATTTTAGGTGAAAATAAAAAAAAGGAGATAGAAGTTAGTCTCAATCTACGCAGTCTGCGTCAGATATTCCATCCCCCACAGTGTCTGCATGGTCTGATGGATGGTCTTCTTCCTGGTTACCGACACCAGCTCTTGGATTGTCGTCATCACCTGGTGGATCACTAGAGTGTTCTCCCAGTGTTCCTGTATGTGCAAAGTCTCTTGTGGCTTCTCCCCAACAGTTTGCCTCTCCTTCATCATCCGGACCATCTCTGTCGTGGTCTTCCTCATTTCCAACACGGTCAGGCTGTGTATCTCCGTTACCTGTACTGTCTTCTTCATCTGTTGTTACCTGCTGTGAGTCGTCTTGTTCTTCCTCATCCTCAGGCTGTGTATCTCCATTACCTGTACTGTCTTCTTCATCTGTTGTAGCCGATACGAATACCGGCGATGTTGTTGTTATGACTAATGCTGCCAGTAGTGACAACAAAAATAGATATTCCTTTCGCATTGTCATTCTGGTTGCTGTTAGACCAAATCATATAAATCTTCACTATTTCTTGGTATTTCCAATATTTCTTATAACATCTGCGAAAGATCTTAGTAAAATCCTAAAATAAGAAACTCTTCTAAATCAACTGTGTGATATCACTAAGAGAGTCTGACACGCTCATTAAATCTTATCAGGAAGCAGCACAATTAAATGTGATATGGGAAATTAATAGAGGACGGACATAGAAAATTAAGTCAACATAAAAAGGAATGTCACTCATATTAGTCTGAGACCATTAAAAAAACCGCAGGAGACTCAACCAGTCGTATGCCGCAAACCATAGTCAAGTCTAGGACCTTCCTGCGGACATGAAGACAGATGGATATATCTTGTGATAATTAGGTCCCAGTAGTATTGTCCAAACTATCGTATTTAAGATTAGCCGATTTAGAAAAATTATACGATGGCAACCAATTTCTTTTTAGCTCTGACCTTTTCCTTGTATACTCTTCCACAATGTGGATTAGCTCTTAGCTGCATTCCACAGCATTCGCAGAACAATTCCGCGTTTATATCAGATTTAAAATGAAAAGGACTTAAAAACTCAGATCGTACCATTATCGGTATTCATAAAGTACAATACGGTTAACTAACTATTAAGTAAATAGAAGACGGGTCTAATCAAATAGAGACTGACATAGGTTACGGCACTTCATGACTTTCTGAGAGTAGTCTTCCTGCCATGTATCCTTCCTGAATTCTAGTCCACGCTTTGATAGGTGGTCCATCCGCATTCGTTTCATTATTTACACACCCCAACCAATAACTGATGACTAAATTTAAAGCCAAAAGCCGTGTAGGAGGCGCCTTCTCTAGTGGCTGGCCATCAGGATAACTGGGCTTCGGATACTTTCCTGTTTCCTTTTCTAATTCTCTTGCACATTCTATCGACATTGAATTTAACTTACTAGTTACTACATCTAACCAATGTTCTTCATCGATCTCGTCAGCAGAGTTTTTTCCAGAAGGGGCCTTTATCCCAATTACATTTTCGAGGTCGTGTGCAAACTTTCTTAATTCGACCATGGAGGCTGTAATTCTATGTATAGATTTAAAGTTTGAATGATTAACGGTTAGAATATTTGGACTAGTCAATTAACGAGAAAGGAGAACTTGATTTATACGGAGGAAAATTGAAAGTAAACAAGGAATAGTAATAGAGGAATCAAAACGGGGACGATGGAAACCAATTGGCAGAATGCTTGGCTATCCCTGGTATGCTTTTGTCTCCCCTTGGAGACTTATCACATACATCTATCCTCTAATATGGATTTGAGATTTTCGTGGTAATGTGTACATTCA
>JALZGI010000216.1 GCA_030861105.1 Thermoproteota archaeon | reverse complement strand
TCCGAGAACATAAGATTTCGAGAAAAGAGCTATAGCTTTGACGTAAAGAGTTCAGGCGACGAAATGATTCCAGATGAGTACATCGCGAAATACACCGAGCTCAAAAAGTCTTTCCCATCATTTTCTCTTAGTGTATCTAGCGGCCGCATAAGGAGGGGAGAAATCGTAGGGGTCGTGGGTGCAAATGCTTTGGGGAAGACCACCTATATGAAGATGCTTGCCAATGTAGAGATGCCGGACGAAGGTGAAATTAAGATGGGAGCATCAGTTTCGTTCAAGCCCCAATATCTGAGCAGCGACTACGAGTCTAATGTTATTTCATTGCTAATGTCAGCATATCAGAATATGATAGAAGGAACTTCCGTGGAACAGGAGATAATCATTCCTCTTGGAATCAAGCGACTATACGAAAAAAATGTGAAGAACCTTAGCGGCGGTGAACTACAGAAGGTCGCAATTGCAGCCTCCTTGCTTCGAGAAGCTGATATATTTGCACTGGACGAACCATCTGCCTTTCTTGACATAGAGGACAGGATAGCATTTTCCAAATTTCTTCATCGTTTTGTCAGATCAAGAGGAAAAACCGCTATCGTTATAGATCACGATATGCAACTGATAGACCTATTGGCTGATTCCCTGATTTTTTTCCAGGGAAATCCTGGAAGCAAAGGGGCCGCCAGCCAACCTATGAAAAAGGAAGATGGTATGAATAGATTCCTTGAAGCCCTCTCTATCACATATAGGAGAGATGAAACCAGCGGCAGACCTAGACTAAACAAGGAAGGTGGGAGGCTTGACAGATTACAAAAAGAAACTGGCCAGTTCTACTACTTGCACAAACAGGGCGCCTAGCAGTAGTCGTGTCGACTGGTTTAAAAGCACCATTGGACGATGTATCATCCACAGCAGACAAGTGCGGTGTCCTTTCATCCTATGACATAATCGGAGATATCATTATAATAAAGATTCCTGAGTCTCTTATTAACAAGAAATACTCAATAGGCACAAGATTACTTGAACTTAACAAATCTGCTAAGAGTGTTTTTCTTCAGACGTCTTCAGTGGAGGGTGATTTTAGGTTACGAAAGTTAGAGCTTTTGGCTGGAATCGACCATAGAATAACCGAACACCGAGAATATGGATGTCGATTCGTAATTGATGTGGGTAAGGTTTATTTTTCTCCTAGATTGTCCACGGAGCGTCAAAGGATTGCAAGTAGCGTTAAGAACCACGAAACTGTAACCAACATGTTTGCAGGAGTTGGAACTTTTTCAATACTGATTGCAAAAAAAAACCACAATTCCAAGATTCTTAGTATAGATTCTAATCCGAGGGCATGTTTGTTTTGTAACATTAATGCCAGGCTCAACAAAGTACAGGACCGTGTATTTGCGTTCTGCGGAGACGCCAGGTACCTCGCTGAAAAAGTCCTATCAGGAGTATCAGACCGTGTGCTCATGCCCCTTCCAGAGAAGGCAGGAGAGTATGCTGATTCTGCGGTTAAATGTCTACGACATGCTGGCGGTAGGATACATTTTTTTACGCACGTGAGAGGAGAAAATAAGAAGAATGCAGTTTACAACGGAACACTCAGTGCTACAAACGCGTTTAAACGGTATGACCATACGGTGATCTACACTCGGGTGGTAAGGGAAGTCGGTCCAAGGTTATATCAAACTACATCGGAGGTAGAAGTAATAAAATAGCTCTCTATTGCTGATCGGCCTGGGTTTTGGGCGCAATGGCCATTGTGTATCCAATCCATGCCATAACGGCAGCGAGCGTGGCGACACCGGCAAGGACGGTAATCTGTACTAGAAGCAGACCCCATTCAGAGGCGAGTAAGAAATAGGAGTAAACCGCGAGTAGAAGTATGGAAGTAAAGAGCATTGATAACCCCACTAATTTGTTGGTTCTTTTTGAGGATCTCATATCATTACTGTATCAATTCCAGGGCCATAAGGTAGGCATCTTCCCCGTCTCGATAATAAGAACGCAGCCGTGACTTTATGATAAAACCTAGACTTTGATACATCTTAACGGCCAGCTCATTGCTAACCCTCACCTCAAGATAAATTTCGTCTGTTTTTCTCATGGCAAGACCATTTAAGGCTTCCAGCATAAGGGATTTACCGATCCCTTTTCCTCTATATTCATGTAATACGGCTATCGATACCACGTGACCCTTTTTCACGAATCCAAGCTTACGAAAGTTAGAAAAGCCAAATTCTATTTTACACATGATATACCCCACAACCTTCTGGTTTGTTTCTGCTACAATGAATGACTCGGGAAGCTCTTTTAAAATCGACTCAAAAAAATAGTCTGAATAGTGCTCAGGAAGAGAGGCAATATTTATCTCTACCACAGAAGGAAGATCCGAAGGGATGCAGTGCCTGATCGTACTGTCTCCAACCTTTCGTAGAGTCGTTTGCAAGTTATATTTGATGAACTAAACAAATTATTTAATCTTATCAGGACGACATGTTGAGTCTGCCTATTTCTTCGTAATTTGATTTTTGGAAAGATCCTAAGTAGCACTATCTCCTATTAGAACAAAATATGATATCATGGTAATGAACTTGCAAATCATTTGATGAGTATTGTCCATCAAGTTATTTATTGAACTATCCGGATTAGGTTGGCCCAGGTCAATTACTTAGTGGGCAGAGCATTTACGCGTAGCATATTATTCATCGATATTCCTATGATGAGTCCCATTAGGAAGCCTCCTGCTAAGTCGGTGACGTAATATTGTAAAACATAGAGCCTTGAGGCACCTACCAGAATGGGATAAAGCCAAATCAAAGAAGACGGAACTCTATGCTTAGGTTTTAGTCTTACTCTAACAAGATACGCAAAACAGGCAGCAATTGCCATATGGATGGACGGGTAAGACAGGTTTCTTGCTGAGGTTGAAACGGGCTCCTCTTCTACATTTTGGTTTAGTGAATCATTATTGAACGTTGCGGAAAAGGACGGGGGCATCTCTCGTCCTATTATGATTTTGATATACATGGCCAAAATAATTATGATTAAAGTAGAACAAAGCAAAATCATGCCGACTCTTCTAGTTCGCCTGATTATAGCAAGAACTATTGCCAGAAAAAGTAGCGAAGATGTGTCTCCCAGAAATGAGAGCCTAACCATGAGTAAGTTTGCTACACCATCTTCATGCAACTTCTTAATCGTACTAATAATTTCTTGATCGATTGAAGCAGTGTATCCTAGAATTACTATGACAGATATTGCCAAGAACGAAGATACTGAAAAGAAGAAAAGAGGAGATCGGATCCACGCCCATCGGTTAAAAAGTGCTGGGTTACTCGGCAAATGAAACGCGTAAGCATCTTGATGCCTCAGTGCTTTTTGCCGTTGAATACGAATAGCTGAAGTTCATGCCGAAAACCTCCCATTCAAAGGGCGCATAAGGTATTATAGTGACTTGAAATCATCTTCGAGGACTCTGGCGGATTCTGGATCCTTTGAAGCAAGATAATTTACCATACCCAATTTCATTACTTTTAGTGCTAGCAGGGCACATTTTACCCTTGCCGGTCCCAGGTTAGTAAGGCCTATATTCTCGAGGATATCATTCTTTGCAATATCTTTTATCTGAGTCAAAGGCTTGTTCATCACCATTTCAGTGAGCATAGACGCACTTGCCTGGCTGATAGCGCAGCCTCGTCCTTCAAATTTAACGTCTGTTATTTTGTCGCCAGCAACCTTCATATGGATGTCTATTTCGTCTCCACACAAAGGATTGCTGTCATGAGTGCTTATATCCGCGTCAGGGATCTTGCCCTTGTTTCGAGGGTTTCTATAGTGATCAAGAATAATCTCCCTGTAAATGTCATCGCTCATATCTTGAACAGCCTCCTTGCATCATAAAGTGCCTGCACGAATGAGTCTATTTCTTCTTTTGTATTGTATATATAAAAACTTACCCTGGAGGTAGCAGAAACATCTAGCTTCCGCATTAAGACCTGTGCACAGTGATGACCAGATCGAATGGCTATACCTCGCTCGTCCATAATAGTGGCAAGGTCATGAGGATGAATATCGGCTAGATTAAATGCTATCACTCCTCCCCGGGAAGTAGACTCTGGTGGTCCATAAATGGTTACTCCCTGAATGTCTTGCATAGCTTGCATTGCATACCGTACCATCTGTACTTCATGACTTCTAATTGCTGTCATACCGATCCGGTTTAAGTAATCTATTGATGCCCCAAAACCGACAACGTCGGCTATATTTGGTGTCCCTGCTTCAAACTTGTAGGGCAATTCGTTGTAACTGGTGTAATATTTGTCCACCTCTTTGATCATGTCTCCTCCTCCCAAAAATGGAGGAATTCCTTTCAGTACGTTTCTTTTTGCGTACAGAACACCTACTCCCGTGGGTCCTAACATTTTGTGCGCAGAGAATACCATAAAATCACAGTCCATTTTCTGGACATTTACTTGCATATGAGGTACAGATTGTGCTCCATCAACAAGGACAGGGATCCCTCTCTCATGTGCCATTTTGATGATTGTGTTTATGGGAACTATCGTCCCTAAGACATTGGACATCTGGCTAATCGAAACAAGTTTGACATTGTTTTGATTTAGCCTCTTCTGATAATCGTCTAGGTCTAGATGTCCGTTCTTATCTACTACAACGTATTCTAGCTTGCATCCTTTTTCTTCTGCTAGAATTTGCCAAGGAACGATATTGCTGTGATGTTCTAACTCAGTTATCAATGTACAATCACCTGGACCTATGTTCACAGCGCCCCATGAACGTGCTACAATGTTGATTGCCTCCGTGGCGTTTCTGGTGAAAATGATTTCGTCTGTTGACCTTGCGTTGATGAATCTTCTGACTTTTTCTCTTGTCAATTCATATCTAATGGTGGCTTCCTCGGCGAGTTGGTGGACACCTCTATGGATATTTGAATTATAATTTACGTAATAATCAGAGATTGCATCAATAACAGAAATTGGTTTCTGAGTAGTAGCAGCGTTATCCAAATATATGAGCCGCTTGTTGCCACGGAGGACTCGTTTAAGGATTGGAAAATCCTTTCTAATCCTCATTACGTCAACCATTTGATTCTTTTGACTACTCAATCCCTCAATTACCCGTCCCAGGTTCAATAGAACATATCGACAAGCACTTATATAAAGGGAAAGCCTCTCGAAAGGAGCCCAACATCTATTCCGATAGAAGTTATTGATATAACCAACAGAGCACGAAGCCATGACGGGTCTTCACAAGAGGAGGCCCTACTTTGCATTCATCCATTGCATACGGACATCTATCGACAAACTTGCAGCCATGAAAAAGCTCTCTGAGGTCAGGGGGCCGGCCTTTAATATATGCGATACCCTCTTCTGAAGATAGCCTCGGAATAGAGGAAACTAGTAGTTGAGTATATGGGTGTTTAGGTCTCTTAAGTATCTCATCACCACTACCCAGTTCGACTATTTCGCCAGCGTACATTATAGCCACTTTGTCGGCGAGCTCGAATATAACCCCAAGATCGTGACTAATTACTAGGATTGCAAGACCCTTCTTAACCTTGAGACGCTTTAGAAGCTTCACTATTTGTGCTTGGACCAGGACATCTAGGGCTGTAGTAGGCTCGTCTGCTATTAGTATATCTGGATCGAGTAGAAGCGCCATCGCGATAACAATTCTCTGCTTCATTCCTCCACTCAGCTCATGAGGATATTTCTTTGCAGTAGCACTATCAAGACCGACGTCCTGTAAAGACATCAAAATTCTCTCCTGGATGTTGGCTTTTATTCCATGATATCTTAGAATTTCTTCCATTTGATCGTGCACAGTAAAGACAGGATCTAAGCTGTTCATCGCACTCTGGAAAATCATGGCGATCTTTTTCCATCTGACATTTCTGTTGAACTGAGAATCTTCGAGACTTACTACATCCTTACCATCTAAAAATACTGACCCATTTACTATTTTCCCTGAAGATGGGAGGTTTCGCATCAGGGCGGAACCCAGGGTGCTCTTTCCACATGCAGATTCACCCGCAATTCCCATTGACGTAGTTTTTTCTATATCAAAGCTAACTCCGTTGACTGCCCGGATAACTATTCCGTTCTTTTCAAAATAGTGTACACTTAAGTTTTCCACTGATAATTTAGAGCGGCCTGAATTCATAAAGTAGGATATCAGTTAGAGTCAACAGATACTTAATCATAACTAGTGATATTGACCATTGTTAAGGCTGAGTTGAAGTGAGGCCCTTCTCAAGCAGCAGCAAAGCGAGCAGATCCGACGCCTCTGCTGCGCTCATCCTTTGGACGTCTTATTATAATAACGAGTTAAATAAGAGCTATGTGTATTAGATTGACTTATGGAAAAGTGATAACATTGAAAACTCCTATTTGCTTATTTGATGCTAAGACCGGCGTCCTTTGTGCAAAATGTGAAGATAGGTTGAGATCTCAGGATCTGACCCCGGATGAGGTTCATGCATCCATTTTATTAACGAGACTGGCCCAGCGCTATCCTAACATCGACAAGATCACTCTTGTAACAGCATTTAAGGTAGAGAATGATTTCGTACTGGTTGTAAGAGGATCTGATCTACAAATTATCAGGGCACGCGAAGGAATACGTGCCGAGTTGGAAATGCTATTCGGTACGAGAGTCTGGATAGTCGAATCAGACTCTTCAGATCGTCGGTTCATTGAAAACCTTCTTTCTCCTAGGAGAGTACTGTCCCTAAACTTGATTTGGCTGCCAGACGGAAATAAACTGACTAGAGCCATCTTAGATACTAGCAGTGGTTCAGATCTTGGGAACGACCTCAACAAGATACGCAGAATTGCAAAAAAACTCAAAGATATTGAGTTGCTGGTTGAACCTAAAAAATAGGAGAGGCATGTTAGATAGTAATCAGAGATCTCACTTCATATCCGAGTTGAGCGAATCACTGACCGGTCAACGAGTGTCGGTGGCTGGTTGGATAGAAGATGTCCGGGATATAGGACGGCTGATTTTTGTTACCGTAAGAGATTCAACTGGCTCCATACAAGCGGTCGCTAGGGGTCCACATTTGAGTATTGTCAAAGAGATCCCGCGACAGAGCTCTGTCATTGTTGAAGGATCAATAAGAAAGGGTGGTGCAAGAGACTTCCCTGTGGAGATCGGAATTGAAGAGATCTCAGTTGCTTCTCGGGCAGTTTATCCTCTCCCGATAGATGGAACTGGAAGAGTCAGCTCATCACTGGACAAACGTATTGACTCGCGGCCCTTGGACCTCAGGACGCCGTCGGTCAGCAAAATCTTCAAACTCAGAAGCCTCATGATCTCTTTCATGAGAGAGAATCTATCATCAAATGGATTTCTAGAAGTCAGTACCCCCCGGATCATTGGCACTGCGAGTGAAGGTGGGGCTAACCTTTTTAGTTTTGAATACTTTAAACGAAAAGCATACTTGGCACAGAGCCCGCAGCTCTACAAAGAAGAATTGATGGTGGGTCTTGACCGCGTTTTTGAGATTGGACCGTACTTCAGGTCAGAGAAATCACACACCGTTAGACACCTTACGGAGTTCGTTAGCGTTGACATTGAGGCGGCATTCGTTAATTATGAGTTTACGATGTCCATATTAGAAGATCTTGTAAGAGAAGTTGTAAGAAAGGCATTGGACAAATCTGAGGAGAAGACTCATTTGAGTGATCTGCTATCAAGACTAGAATCTAGCGGGTCTATTGAGAAGTTCACATACAAGCAGTGCTTGGAAGAACTATGGAACAATGGAGAGAAGATAGAGTTCGGGGCAGACCTTACAGACTCATCATTGCGACTTCTCGGGGAAATGCATACAGGCTTCTACTTTATCACAGATTGGCCCACAGAACTAAAACCGTTTTATATCCAGGATAAAAAAGAAGATCCGGAGCTATCTGAATCGTTCGATCTCCAGTATGGGTACCTTGAACTCGCTTCTGGCGGGACTAGACTTCACAGCAAGGAGCGGCTCAGGACTAGGATAGAGCAAAATGGTCTCCGAACCGGCGATTTTGATGAGCACCTAAAGGTGTTTGACTGGGGAATTCCTCCTCATGCTGGTTGGGGACTGGGTTTTGATAGATTAATGATGGTTTTAGCCAATTCTCAAAATATCAGGGAGGTTGTATTATTCCCCAGGGATGTCGAGCGCCTTCGTCCTTAATTATGCTAATCTGAACTTGTACCATCAATTCCGAGTAAACAAATGCAGAAAAAGTTCGGTTTGTGGTCGAATATATGAGCCATATTACTGGATTTAGTTGCATGAATTTTTTATCCTTTCTCGAGGGCCCCGATATGGAGGGATGAGAATGAAAAATCCCAATAATGTCCAATCCTATTCTTCTTGCATGTTCGTAGGCGTTGAAGAGATCATTGGGATGAACACTGAAGGAAATTCCCGAATGGTCATGGTTTCTGAGCGCGAGGATGTCGAGAACGTTGTTGTTGCCCTTCCTTTTCTCCCCTAGTAGGAGTGCACATGATTCAAACGGAAGAACGTGCTCCGCAAGATGAAATAGCCTATCCAATGTAACTGAATTGATGGTCAGCAATGGCACGCCGTTAGTAGCGCTAATGCAAGATAAAAATAGTCCTGCTGATTATGTAATTTTCACATAATAATGATTTCGAAAGCCAGTTCTGTGCTAAATCATGCGGGATTTGCCTGCGTTTGCCTGGGAATAGGTCTATATCTTTACAGAAATAACACATAGAGGCTATCAGGAGTTCCTACGTCTTTGCATTCTGGATCGCACTCATACGGCTAGTTGGGGGCAAACATTCATAAGCTCCTCGATCCCCTTGTAGGGCTCAATTCCTGCGCGGCATCAATATTTACACTTGTCGTATTTTGCCTGCCCGCGCTGGTTGAATTTTCCCCAGCAGGATTGCTGACCTTAGGGGTAACAAGACCGAAAACATAGAAAGAAGATGCACCGATAACCGCGGCTCCAATAAAGATAACAGCCAGTGCCTTGATGTAAGGAGTTCTCCTGTATGAGGCGACGGCGAGAACTGCAGATGGTATTGCGATTGTCATAATTAGTCCTATGTAAACAAAAATACTTGGTGCTTGAGTGCTGACGGTGGCAGCTGCAGCAAAACCAAATGTGACAAGAAAGCCTAAAGTAATAAAAGTGGCCGATTTGGCTCTTCCACTAGAAGGGAACCCATCCTTAAACAGACCCGATGCAAGAAAAATCAACCCGATAAACAGCGTAAGCAGGCCAACCGCGTGCATTCCTTCTATGAAGGTTTTAGCGATTCCAGACAGTGAGATTCCAACTGTGACGATACCTAATGAAGAAAGACCGATCCCTGGCGTCAGCAGATCCCAGTCAGTCATAACAACATACATCTTGACATCGAAGCGTATAATTAATCCTTTCTGGAAAGTGCCAATATCGCCGATGAGCTAATGGAAAGGAAAAGATGACATCTAGATTAAGTTGCTTAAACGAATCGGAAACAACTGTTAATTGGAGTTGTACATCAACTGTTGTACGAAATCGGCTGGTATGAGGTGCAAGAAAGGTGCGTCGCGAGTTCGAATAAATTAAATGATAGAATGCTACAGTGCCATTTAAGGTTCCTCGTAGTGAGTCCGAAAGTGTATCTGGAGGTTTCGAAGCCAAGGATAGTTGTGGTCTTAGTGATAACCGCCATAGCATCGGCTCTTGCTGCATCCAGATTTGATGCTTCCCCCCAAGTAGGGTGGGATGTTGCTGTGAAAGACTTATCCCTACTTGCTATATCGGGGGCAATGGCATCAATGGGTGCAAGTGCTCTCAACCATTACTATGATAGAGACATTGACGGAACGATGATAAGGACATCTACGCGTCCAATTCCAGCCCAGAAGATTGAGGCAAAAAGAGTTTTTCTTTATGGGTTGAGCATGTGTATCTTGTCGATTATTATATCATGGTTTCTCATCAATCACTACGTGGCAGCAATGATCTCTATTGGAATTGTTTTCTATGTTGTTGTGTATACTATTTGGCTAAAACGTAGTAGCGTACTGAATATAGTCATAGGAGGATTTGCGGGCAGCGCAGCCTCTATGGCTGGATGGGCATCGACTACAGGCTCAGTAGATGCAACGGGCTTTCTAGTCGGTTGGCTGGTATTTATGTGGACCCCTCCGCATTTCTGGTGTCTGGCAATAAAGTCAAAAGATGAATACGCCAGTGTCAGAATACCTATGTTACCTGTATTGATAGGGAATGAAAAAACTGCGGAGTATATCTTTGTTAACACGGCAATTCTTCTGCCCTATTCTCTAGCATTGTATTTTTTTGGATTAGGCTTGATTTATACCATAACAGCTGGAGTCGCTGGTTCAGCGATGCTAATATATCATTATATGCTGACAAAGAGTCCAACACCGGCTTTTGCTTGGAAGGCATATAAGGTGACTGCCCCCTATCTTGTGATAATATTTATCGCCTTAGCCCTCGATGCTCTTTTTTACTATAGGATCTAATTAGTTTACTAACTGGGTTTCAACTCGTGCTGGCACGCAGTTCGATTCTTTTCTTTTCCTTCGAGATCCAGAATACCCTTATCAATCCATATATTTCGAGATCAATCAGCGTTTTAGCAAGATCAGCCTCGCTGAGGTCGACACCTGCCTTTGCTAAACTGCTTAGTAGCTCCGTATCGGTCAAGTTTTCGGATTCCTGAATCTTCTCAAAGACCAAATTTCGAATCGGGTATTTCATGTTACCACCACCTAGGGTATCCTTGTTAGGAGATATTTAGGTCGCAGCTCGCTAATGTTTTTTGAAAAGACAACTATATCATTCATATGATAATGGTACCCGTATCCCCACTATTAACTATAAAAGACTCTGTCCATAGGTTTAGGAATTGCATAGGTAAGGTTCCTTCTGATTGACTCATACCAATCCTCAACGTCTTTTGTAATCGAAGGTTTGACGTGGCGGAAACTCTTTTCAAAATCAGAGTTGTTGACCAGCTTTACTTTGTTACGTATCGCATTAATGGCGGCCTCCCTGCAAAGGGCAACCAGATCCGCACCGCTAAAGCCTTTGGTCATGTTCGCGATCTGGACCAGGTCAACATCATTTGAAAGTGGCATTTCTGAAGTTAATTTCCTGATTATTTCGTATCTTGCATTCTCGTCGGGGGGCTCAACAAAAACTATAAGGTCGAGCCTTCCGGGCCTAATGAGCGACGTGTCAATAAGATCTGGTCTGTTTGTTATGCCAATTATAATGATGCCTGAACTTCCGGAGTCGTCCATTTCCGTTAACAACTGTGAGAGAACTCTCTCATTTCCAGAAAAATCATCTTGCCCTCTTGGTCGCGCCAAAGAATCAAGTTCATCAAACACTATTACACATGGAGATGATGACCTTGCTTTTCGGAATATCTCTCTTATCGCCTTCTCAGACTCTCCGACCCACTTCGAGAGCACCTCCGGACCGCGAACGACAACTATATTAGCAGAACTTATCGTCGCAAGCGATTTCGCAATTAATGTCTTTCCACAACCTGGGGGACCAAATAAGAGAGCACCCCGCGGCGCCTTCACCCCCATGCTGGAAAAATTTTCAGGCTCTTTGACAGACATTATCAGATTATCGTGTAATATCCTCTTTGCGTTTTGCAGACCTCCCACATCTTCCCATTTTACGCGAGAGACTTCTACATAAAACTCTCTCATTGCCGTAGGAATAATTTCCTTCATCCCTTCTTTGAAATCCCTGCTCCTGATGTCCATAACCCTAAGCATGTCTGGCGAAACTTTGCCACTTCCCATATCGATCTCTGGGATATAACGTCTAAGAGCCTTCATGGCTGCTTCCCTGCATAGGGCCTTAATATCTGCCCCAGTATAACCATTTAATTCCAAGGCCAATTCTTGCAGATCTATGTCTTTAGCCAGCGGCATCCCTCTTGTGTGAATTCCAAGTATCTCAAAACGTCCCTGGGCATTTGGGACCCCAATCTCGATCTCTCTATCGAAACGACCAGGTCTTCTCAACGCTGGATCAATGCTTTCGGGTCTGTTTGTTGCGCCCAGCACGATTACATTTCCGCGATCTGACATTCCGTCCATTAACGACAAAAGCTGAGCAACAACTCTCTTCTCCACATCACCAAAAGCCTCTTCTCTTTTTGGCGCAATCGCGTCGATCTCATCTATGAATATAATGCTTGGAGCAGTCTCCTTTGCTTCCTTGAAAATATCTCTCAGACGAGCCTCTGTTTCTCCATAGTATTTATTTACAATTTCAGGACCATTTATGATATAAAAGTTAGCGGCGGACTCGGAGGCTAAAGCTTTGGCTATCAGCGTCTTTCCGCACCCAGGAGATCCGTACATGAGTATACCGCTGTGAGGTTCTATTCCGAGCTTTGCGAACACTTCAGGATGCCTTAAGGGCAGTTCGACAATTTCTCTAAGCCTGTTGATCTGTTCCTTTAGCCCCCCAATTTCGTCGTAGGTGACTCTGGGTCTTTCGTCATTAGTCGCTGGTGTGACAATATTGATCTTGGTAGACCGCTCGATTCTGGAAACAGCCCTAGGCACTATTTTCTTTATTAGAAAATCTATAGAGTCACCTAGAACCTCGACAGATATCTCATCTCCTTCGCTGATAGGATAGCCGGTGAGTCTACTTCTTACGAAGTCGCGGAATTGGGAATCAATGTTAGGCGTGTTGTGACCGACCGGTAACAGGAAAACTGATTTTGCTACCTTTGAACGAATCTTACGGACGGTTAGCATATCATTAATGCCTACCCCGACATTCTTGCGGGTTTGACCGTCGATTCGGATTCTCTCCCTGCCATTTTCCTGTGGTTCAGCTAGCCATACGGTAACGGGAGTCCTCCGCTTACCTATTAGTTCAACCACCTCTCCCTGTTTAATGGCAAGTTTGCTCATTGAGAGGGAATCAATTCTGGCACGCCTTTTGCCCACATCACGATGTTTTGCCTCCGCTACTCGCAACCTGATCCTAGGGTATGCCTCGCCACTGCTAAGACGAGATTTTTTCAAATGTGCTGGTCCTCTGCTGGATTAGGCTCTCATTATCCTATTCACTTTATGTTCACGGAGTGTCTACTCACGAAAACCACTTCGACTTCACCAACGCCAGGGATTCCCTTGAGTAAATGCTCAAGTCGGTCCATTTCGCCCGCAGCGTCATCCAGGAGAAAATCTGCCACAATCGCGTTTAGTCCAAATGCAATCGGTTCTGTAGCCGATTGTTTCACGATTATCCCATTTGGCGGATTCTGTCTCAAAGTTGTTATAATACTTTCCATATTAGAGCCAGCTTCAGCAGGTAGCATCTTTACTCTAGCTACAAGACGCGACATGTTATGGACCCTCAAACCCACATCCAACACATTTGTACTGCCTCGAAAAGTCTCTGCAGCTCTCGCAGCGCCATATGATTACATATCCGCAACTCGGACAGTAAAATTTTACACATTGATCATTAGGCATGACAGCTCTTCCACATGATGTGCAAATTGGCAGAGCCAATGGTTTTGACATAGACAATTCTTGGCTAGCCATAGGAATTTATACCTTGCTTACTGCAACAGCCTCCTAGCCTCATTATCAAACAGAACCTTCAAAATTCTCAGTCCGGTCACTCCCAGCAGTCTTCTAACGGATATTGAGTGAAAATCAAAGTCTCCGACTTCCGAAACAGTGTTTAAGTCCCTTTCGGTGATGCCAGAAAAAATGGCATCAAGGGCGTTATTATCCAGATGGTCAAGGACTTTTCTAAATAGCGCCATTTGTCGAAATTCTTTCTCAAATATTCTTGCCCAATTATTCGGATAGTCTAGGAGGTAACCGTCGTCTCGTCTTTCTATAGCTTCTGAAATGGCCCTTCCAGCATAGATTCCGGCCAAACCACAACTATATATACCTCCAGCCGTTGTCGGTTTGGTTTGTCCGGCAGCATCACCGATGGTTATAGTCCTTCCAATAACAAATCTGTCTATGGGTCCTCGAGTCCATATGGGGGCAAATATCTTCCGAATTACGGAAAATCGAGCTCCCTTGCCGTCAAGATAGGATGCAATCGTGCGGGCGGGGTTTATGTTTCTACCCGCTAATCCAACCTTTCCCATTCCTTCCCCTGTAGGTATAACCCATGCAAAAAAGCCAGGATACTTTATGCTGTCAAACTCAACGATTACCGTGTCCTTTTCAATCCAAGGAGCGTATACCTCGTATTGAGCCGAAACTAGGATGCCCGACCGATCACGTTTTACTAACGAAGAAATACCTCGTGCATCCACAAAGTAGCGGCACTGAAGCTTACCTGCAGATGTGAGGACTTCAAATTGTCTATCCCCAATACAAGGCACTGGTTTCACACTCAAAAGCGAACATTTAGCGGCTATGGAAGCACCTGCCCTTGCTGACTGTAAAGCAATCTGCTTGTCAAACTCACGTCTCTCAACAACCACCACCCTCTGGCTAGTTGCTTCAATTTGGAAATCTACAGAAGGCGAGGACATTTTTGCAGCCCTAATTTGATTTTGAATAGTGCCACCTTTGGGAACTACTCCGAGTTTCTTAATGGAATCAATACTAACTAGTCCTCCGCAGTGCTCTGGAGTTCCTA
>JALZGI010000201.1 GCA_030861105.1 Thermoproteota archaeon | reverse complement strand
CTTCAAAGGTCCCCAAAGTTTCACATGCTATATTTTGAACTGCCAGGATTTTTTTTGTCATATCAACATGTATAATTGTCCGTCTTCTTGAGTAAATGCTTATTCCTACAACACATGTGAAAATCTAGATGTTGTCTTAAAAGATACCTAGTGTCCCTTGTAATTTCCCTAGTCAGAAATTAAAGGGGGCCGAGAAAAACCTCTTGCATGATAGAGGTTATCCCATCTCTAGCACTGAATTACTTCTTCCTATTTGCTTACTTTGCCTCTTCTTTTATGTCTGCTTCCGTGTCGCTTACTCCTTCAGTAGTTTTAGTTAGGTGGCTGCCATGTCTTGTGGTATATTTCCCCTTTGTAGATTCATCGTCTTCTGAACCTGTCTTTTCATTGTCGGACATGGTAAAGATTGCACAAGAAATTATATATTACTTTCATCCTGTGCGGAGATAGACGATTCGTTGTCATCAGCTGTAGTCCTTTTATTAAGGAGAAGGAAGGCTCTATTCGTATTCTTGAGCCGTTAACCGGGCACTATAGGTTCGGAGATATTGCCAGCGCTTGTCTCCTGTTCTTCGTCGGTCAAATTGTCACCTGTCACCTCTAGCGAGGTTCCCTGTGGAGCAACAGGAGTGGTTATATTGCTAGAGCCCTGAGCCGCTGCAGGTATGTGTGTGGCAACACTTAAACCAAGGATGAATGTCGACAGAATTATCATTATTGCTACTTTCATAGCAGAAATAATACATGTGGTCCTATAAAACGTTAATACTGGCATTTCTCATAAAAACTAGAAATAAAATTTGCGTTTGTCGTTACGGTCTATGACATCACAATTAAGTCACTCATTATTATATATACCAACAGTACCGATGACTTCGTATTTTCCTAGTATAACATGATAGCCACTCAATCTTCTTCTCTATCAGGACATGATCCAGTACAGACAGTATCAAAGCAAAAGAGCCAAGTACCGGCCCCTTCCAGAAAAATGTGATATTTTCCCGTCTCCCAGCTTGCAAGGCTTTCGACGAATATAGGACTTGCGTTCGTCTATCACGATTTTGTCCTGACCGAAGAGTTAACCTATACTAAAACAATAATAGTCAATGATATCTCGGCTAAATTAGCTATACAGCGAGATCTATGTTTTTATTCTGCCTTGGGCGGCTCATTCGCCAGCTCTTTCCGAATTGGTTACCTCGAGCTCGTTGAGGACTTTTGAAACACCTTTTGTTTCCCAAGCTTTCTTTCCTACCTCCTCCTTAATAGCATAGGTCCTTACCTGACCTGTCAGTATAACGGAAGAGTCAACCACACGTACATTGACATTCGGTGCATCAAGGCTTTGATTGTTTCTAATGCGATACAATACATCCTTTTCCAGTTCTTCATCACTTTTCCGTCCTGGAAGATTATCGGAGCTAGTATACGAATCTTTACCAAAATAGTATCCTGCAAAGTAATCCTTTGCTTGCTCTTTGCGAGGTTCTTCT
Source organism: Thermoproteota archaeon (assembly GCA_030861105.1). Classification (GTDB taxonomy): domain Archaea; phylum Thermoproteota; class Nitrososphaeria; order Nitrososphaerales; family Nitrososphaeraceae; genus TH5893. The sequence goes on along the minus strand of JALZGI010000201.1, from coordinate 1,260 downwards.
TCCTCGTCTACTCCTTTATCTGACAAGCTGGCCCTCTTAATGTACAGTCAATGTTATTAATGGTTTCGTGGCTCGCCTCCTTGTCACTGACTATTCTAAGCATGACAGATTAATTGATCAACAACCGGTAAAGCAATTTTTTAAAAGCATGAAGGCCACACTACCCCGTGTGATTAATAAACACGCTTTTAGAGGAAAGAAAATTAGCCCTCCAGATATCTCTCCGAATATGAGTTGCTCTGAACTAATTAGCTTTTTTGGTCAGACTGGTTATAACGCACGACGACTAGCCGAAGCTGCAGAGACATTAAGGGAGATGATTAATTCAGGTGCTACGGTATGTCTGACACTCGCGGGGGCTATGACACCGATCGGGTTGGGAAAGGTTATAGGAAGCATGATAGCTAACGGATTTATCGATTGGATTGTTTCAACAGGAGCAAACGTATATCACGATCTGCATTTTGCATACGATTTACCTGTTCGCCAAGGATATGCTGATGTTGACGATGACATACTCTATGGAAATCAAATTGTAAGAATATATGATACATACATAAAGGAAATTGGGACTTTACAGGCCCAAGACGTTATCATTCAAAGGAACATGACCGAAAAAAGAAGTAGATTAGACAAAGCTGAATCTCCTCTTCCGTCAACCGCACAGCTTACCTACGAGCTAGGCAAAGCTGTTCGTGAAAATTCAAAATATCCGGAAAAATCATTTACAGTGTCTGCCTATGAACATAATTTGCCGATATACATTCCGGCCATAAGCGATTCTTCTTTGGGTCTCAATATGGTTCCTTTGTTTTTTGAGAACAAAGCCACAGTCCCAAATGTCATCATGGACATCGCTGAGTCAGCGGCAATTCTCTGGAAAAGCAAAATATCAGGAGGACTTGAGCTAGGAGGAGGAGTGCCAAAGAACTTTTTTCAACAAACTGGGCCTGCGCTCTACCAGATACTCAAGTTGAAAGAGGGAGGGCAAGACTACCTAATTCAACTAACCGACGCAAGGCCTGACACAGGAGGACTATCAGGTGCAACGCTGCAGGAGGGAAAGAGCTGGGGGAAGATACGTACCGCTCATGCGGGAAACGTTATCGTCTATGGAGACAGCTCTGTTTATTTCCCAATCCTTTGCTCCTACGCATTATCAAACTGCAAACCAAGAAAAAAGAAGGAGATATTTACAAAAAGAGGTAAATGGGTGAAAGAATTAAGGGATTTGTATCTTAAAAAAAGGAAAGGAATTCA
>JALZGI010000179.1 GCA_030861105.1 Thermoproteota archaeon | reverse complement strand
TTGTTTTAAACCAACCATCTTAGATTTTTATTAAAATCTTTAACTATCTTCATCGAAAATACTATTTTGTTATCTGTTTTGATTTTGTAATAGTAAATTTATCTTTTATTTTGCCATCATCGCCATTATTCTCATAGAATGTACCAACTAGTGTTGTTCCATCAGATGATACATCCACATTAAGAAATCCAAATAAATTCTCATATTGAATTGGTGCTAATTTTGGATCTGTATGTACGAACTTACAAGTAAATATACCACCAGTACCTACCGTAGCTATTACAAGTCCATCTATATTAGTATACTTGTTGTTTGAATCCTTACTTGTTACTATTGGATCTTCACTATTCAGAGGATTGTCTCTGAGAGGATATGTTCTCTCATATGTATGACTATGTGCTTGAAGTACAAGGTGTACTCCATATTTTTCAAAGAGTGGATGGTATATATCCTCTAAATTATGGTCATGTTCTCCAACTATAGAACAAGATTCATTTTCTTCATAGTACATCATTCTGTGAAAGAATGGTATAATCCAATCTACATTGGGGTCAAGAGAAGCTTTTTCCAAATCATTTCTTACAAATGCTAGTTGTTCTTTTGCTTTATCTGTACTCATATTAAGATATTCTGATTCTGTTGCCAATGCAATAAAATGAACATTCTGATAGTCAAATGAGTAGTATTGTTCTGTAAGATTAAAATAGTTCATATATTGTAATAATTTTGATTGCTCCTCAACCTCATGATTACCTATTGCAATCTTCATTATATTATCAATAGGCTGTATTATATCAAACCAGCAATCTGCAGTATCTTCATATGAGTAGTCACCTAATCCTAGTACTAGTTCTGGATTTTTGTCTACTATGTTATTTATGGTATCTGTTGTATGAGATGTACAAGCCCAATCTCCTGCTGCTGCAAAGTTAAAACCAGAAGATGGGGCTGCGGCTGCATATGCAACAGAATCTTGTTTTTCTTCTTCTTCTTTCATTTCAACTGCCTGTACAGCCATAACCATACATATTAGAGAAAAAATCGCATGAAAAACTAAGGTTTTACTTCGCCTTCTAATCATGTTTTGTCCTGAATCATTTAATCTGTGAATTACTTCTTATTAACAAGTTCTACAATTTCCTTAATATAGAAAATGCGTTTTCCTTTATTAGGGCTTTAACTGTGGGTTCTTTTATCATATATTTTCTCTATATTTTACTAGTTATCTCAATCGTCGAACGACAATAATGGATGAGTCATTTATGCAACAATGCAAAAGAAGCATATTCTTTATAATTCATCTAATGTCAAATCTAAGCTAAATATTCTTTTTTATTCTGAATATGAACTATTATCTTTGCAAAAAAGGCGTCAACAATTAGTTTTTACTACCAAATCACACCTATAGAAATATACAAATATCACTGACGTTGATAATTGAACGAATGTGTATCGCCAAAGTCATGATAGGGTCAATAAACCTCTAATAAATTTGAAACGTATACAACTTGTGTTAAAGCGGTTACCATTTTATTATCCATTGAGATACTATATATGTGCTTTATTTTTTGCATGCCTCTTCTTGAACTACTTTAGTTTGATACAAAATGTAGAAGAGCAAATACTGTATAACCTCCTTAACTTCTTACGAGTACCAATTTTTTTTCATCATGGAGATCTCTTTGTTGGTAACAGTGTTTTACCTATTGACATCACATTGCCGATATATTCACAATTGCTTTTCCTTACCTTTTTTCCTACAATTGCAATTACTTCACGAATCACTTTTAAGATGCGTGCAAAGATTCTATCTTTCGGACTACTATACATAATTGTCTTTATTGTACTTCAATTTTTGACTATTGTTACTGTGCTTGCATTTGATATTAAACCATCTTCTGTAGCATTTAAAGCAACGAGCATAGCTGTTACAATATTATCAGGAGGCGCAATCATCGAAGCAGCACTTTTTTCTAATATTACTATACCTCTACCGACCAAAATTAAATCGATAATAAAAAGAAATTATATCAAAGAATACCTATATTTAGCCGGAATATTGGCAAGCTCTTGTATAATGGTTTATTTTATCATAACTTTTTTGCAAATAGAGAAAGATTCTATAATAAATGGGTTTATACTAATTAATTTATATCTTACTCTCTCTTCTATAATGTTTTTTAGCTATTTTTTAGCAAATTTTATTTATGAAATAAGACAGCGATCGAATCGGTTAAAGCGTATCAGTTTGTCCAATCGGGATGATAAGCCCTTATCCATATCTTTTCTTATACCGGCTTATAATGAGGAAAAAATAGTTGGAAGATGTATTGAGAGTATCGATAGAGCAGCTGAAAGGTATGCAGGTAAGACTGAAATAGTTCTTATTAATGATGGTTCCACTGATAATACAGAGAAAATTGTTGCAGAGGCTATAGGAAAGCTCAAGTATTGCAGTGGTAAATTCTACACTATTCCTAACTCTGGGAAAGGTTTTGCATTGATGTACGGATTAGAAAAAACATCAGGCGATATTATATTCAGAACAGATGCAGATTCTGTAATGGATGAAAATTTAATCCAGCCAATGATAAATCATTACAAAGATTCTCAGGTTGGATCCGTCTGTGGATGGATTTTTCCATTAGAAGATAAAAGTCTATGGCAAAAGGTTCAGAATGTACTCTGTGCTAATTACTTCTATACAAAAAGGGGACAAGAAATAGTTGATGCAATAATAACTCAGCCTGGATCTTCTACTTCATTTCGAAGAGAGGCTGTGTTGAAAGCAGGGGGATGGATAACTAATATCTTTGGTGAGGATGGCGAAATCACAAATAGAATAGCAAGGTTTGGTTATAAGGGAAAGTTTGAACAACGTTCTATTGTATATACTGAACATCCAGAAAGCCTAATTGGTCTAATGCAACAACGCGCGAGATGGGGTGTAGCATTTTATCATTCACGAGGAAGGAATTTGAGACTTATAGGCGAATCCAGATGTCCAAGATCAATTGTATTTACATGGAATTTAATAGCTCACGGTCTAGGATTAGGAAAAAGTCTGATATGGCCGTACTTCGCAGCATCAATTTTAACAGGATATATAAATATTTCCTTATCTGAGGTACCATTTCATCTACTTATTAAATTAATCGCAATCCAATTGGTAATTACTGTAATATTACTTATAATATATGCTCATCGTTTAGATAAGGTAAATAAGGTTAGTGATATATGGTACTTTCCTTTTATACGTTTGATAAACATGATACTTAATTTGGTAGTCAAACCACAAGTAGCGGAAATCCTTCTTTCTTGGTCAAGTAAGTGGAAAGACTATAACGACAAATCATTTCAGGCTTTGAGAAAAGAGGTGAATAAAAGTATTGATCCATTGTATCCAAGCGGTGAACCTATCGAGAAAAAACAGAAATAAATTAGGTTGACAGTACAGCAGACAACAAACAATATGATAGACATTCCAGTATTATTAATCACTTCCCAGTATTGTAAATCATAGAATTAGAAATTCGTAAAACTAAGGATCCAGGTATGTTATGAATCTCTTGACAAAGTGTAATTATTAGTTTCATAGGCGCCAACACGCAGACAGAGACATGTCCACAACTATTTAGTGTTCTGGTTGCTGACGGAACTCGATAATAATACTAATTCCATATTATCATGCATAAAGAGAAAGTAACTCTAAAAACTTCCAGAGTATAACGAAGGGGAGAAAAGGTCTTATAATACCCTTGAAATTATGAAAAAACTATTGAGTGTAAAAGATTGATATTAATAATATTATTTATTAAACAAGAAAGGATTTATGAAATATAGAAATTTGAATTTGATGTGGACAAGGTAATTAAACAGATAGAGAAGGAGAGTTCAAAAGAACGATAATTACTGTTAAGTTAACAGAGCCAATCAAAAATAAGTCTATTCCTAAGACAAACCTTAAAAACTACAATTCATTTTGGTACCTTATTTGGATTTAAAAAAACCTATGAAGGTTGTTGGTAATTACCATATTTTCTTATTATTAACCAGACCCATTGCTTTAAGTACATTTATTACTCGTCATTCATCCATTTTATTATTAGCTATACCCATTGTCTTAAGTGCATTTACTCATCTTTGGAACCCTATTGGATTTCCTGGTATTCACATAGATGAAGGGCATTATATGCGAAAGGCTATATATGTATTGGAAGGTCTGGGACTGCAGGAGAGCCCTGAAGATGTTCTGCATAATTATGATTCTATCTATACTCATCCATACTTTGGACAACTTTTCTTGGCAGCCATATTTAGTATAATTGGTTATCCAGATTCATTGAATCTTTATCCTGGTGATGTACGTTCAATTGAAATGGTTTGGTTTGTACCACGAATATTAATGGGATTACTTGCTGTAGTTGATACTTTTCTTATATATAAAATAGCTGAGCGTCGATATAATAGAAACATTGCATTAATTGCATCGATTCTATTTGCAGTAATGCCGATAACATGGCTTTTACGAAGGATATTGTTAGATTCTATTCTGCTACCTTTTCTTCTGTCATCAATATTATTTGCAATTTATTCCTTGAAGAGAAATTCACCATCATCTTCGCAATCATCACTATCCCCATTAGCAGCAAATTACAACAATAATTATAACAATAACAAAAATAATAACGATAACAAGAAACGCATTATACTAGTTTTACTTTCAGGCACATTTTTGGGATTGGCTATATTTACAAAAATACCGGCATTTACTATGATTCTATTAGTTGGATTTCTTGTATATACAAACAATAATAGAGATTTAAGGATGCTGGGATTATGGTTTATTCCTGTTGTTTTGATACCACTAGCTTGGCCTGCTTATGCAATATCTAATGGCGAATTTGATTTGTGGTTGAAGGGTATCTTGTGGCAGACACACAGAGTGGATGATGATAACTCGCTATCAAAATCTATAAGCTTCTTTTTCAAAATCGATCCAGTTTTACTAATTGTTGGTATGGTAGGTTTAGCATATTCAGCTATAAAAAAAGATTTCTTTCTTTTTATTTGGGTTATTCCATTTCTTCTCTTTCTTGATCATATAGGATATGTTACCTATTTTCACTTGATTCCTTTGTTGCCTGCATTTTGTATTGCAGGCGCTAGATTAATTGGCGAGATATCAAATAAAATTACCAACAAACAAATTCCGCAAGTATTATTACCAGTTGCTATAATTTCAGCAATTGGAATTTTTGGATTTATAACCATCACTATGTTAATAACAATCAATGTTACTCCCATTTATTTTAAAGCAGCTGCATTTCTTACCCAACATCTACAGCAAATTAAGGATTTTGATAATAATAATAACATAACCATAATTGGAAGACCAACTTACCTATGGATACCAAAATATATATTCAACTATGAACAACATAATTATTATTATTACCTTGATTTTGAAAATATAGCAGATAAAATAACTCAAGGCAAGGCTAAAAAAATTCTTTTTATAGTTGATGGAAGGTTCAATGCAGAGTTGACTAAACAAATAACAAAGGAGTACGTTAAAGAGATACAGAACATCTATAACAAATCAACCAAGATAGCAACGATAGGTTCACAAGATATAAAAAACCCACAATATTACGATCCTGAGAAATATCCCTATAGTAATAATCTAAATCTGGCTGAGGGCAAAGCTGGAAGAATTTCATTCAGAGCATTAGGTTACGCAATTATACCATATTCAATTATGCTACGTTAATCAATAACAACAATCTTTACATATTGAAAAGAGCAGAAGCAGGTTCTTCAATTTCCTTATATAGTAATAGGTACCCTTAAGCTCCAACTGTGATACTGAAATGTTTTGTAATAAGGATATAGTTGAAATTGGATTCTAATCGAGCAGTACATGGTTTTCTTGCCATGAATTATTATCCATATAACAGAAAGGTATTAAAAGGATATGGATTGACCAGTATCCCTGACAGAAGGGCATTTGATAGAAGAAGGCTTTCGACAATATCTATAGACATCAAAGAAAGGATATCTACTATAGGAAATGCATTTGTAAATAAAAAGCTAGTTGATCCATACATTCTTACAATAGATAGTATGTTACTGAAAGCCAAAGCATACGTCTGCACAAATCATCGATGATCAAAGCAGTAGTACTCCGTTCAGGTATTGATACTGATGCAAGATGGGGATTCAGTGATCGCAAGGGATGGATACTTGGCTATAAATTCTATGTAACATCAATACTTGTTCTTTTATCATATCATTATCGGCAGGTTTTACTCAAGCTAATGTATAAAATAATCCAATATATCCTACAATGACGTTTTTACTTCCAAGAAGGGGTACGTTACATCGCAGCTGATTCTGGATATGACGACTACAAGCATACAATATGAGCATAAATAGAAGAGGATTTGAGTTGCTATGTCCAATATCAGAAATATAGAACCTTACTTTAAGTAACAGCCTGCAATTGATAGAATTCTATAATCTGAATTAGGACAGGTCATTTATTCTTGGAGATCTATATCCATAGAACCATTAATAGAACACATCAAAATCGTTTTCAAAATAGATCCTTTATTAACAAAAGGGGATAATAGAAAGCAGTGGGTATAGTACCACTATCTCAGTACCACTCTATCAAATCATTGTTTGTTACAATTGTAGGACTCACAAAGAACATCCAAAAGCAATTAAGTTGTTCTGTAGAATGAACCGTATTAACATATTTTGGGATATAATATTACACTCTCTTCCTAAAGTGAAGCAGCATGCCAATGATCGCATACCTACAGTACAAAAAATAAACAAACTAATCGATACCCTGACAGGAGGATCAAGCCAATTGTATTATTGTCTGTATCAACAGGTATAAGAGTTGGAGCATGGGATTATATAAAATAGAAACATATCACACCAATAAGGAAAAATGAAAATGGTGCTATTATTCTCTTGCTGATAAAATAGTCATATATCCAAATGAACCTGAAGACTATTCTTACATTTATGACTTCTGAAGCCTATAACGCAGTCAAAGAGTGGATGGATTTCTTGCCTCATTTGGAGGGGAAGTTACAGGTGAGTGTAGTATTCTAAGAAATACATGGCAAAAAGTCAAACCAAGATATAGTTAACGGATTGGATTAGCAAAATATCCAAAAAAAATTCAAAAGCGTGGGAATCGAAACACTAGTAGGAAGAACCTTACAGATTCAAGGAATTAGACGAAAGCTTGACTTGAGAAATGGCGAAAAGAATAATGATTGGAAAACATTATCATTAAAAACAAAATAGACAACAATTAAATTTACCTAGACAAAAATATATAGAGTTTGGTCTTTTATTTTTCCTATTTATTTGAATATGGACACAAAGATGAAAGCATAAAAAAACCAAATATAAACAACACAATTGTTCTTTTTACAATCACAGTACTCATTTTGTATGTATTAACCTTAAAATTCAGCTATCATGCATATGCTCAGACAGATAACGCAACTTCGGGAAGAGTAGATCTACACTCAGACGACAAAACTGCTTTATTTGTCCCATCTTCTAATATCTTTTCTTCTGCTACCTCTACTGGTACTCCACAAGTACAAGATTTGGATGGTAATGCAATGAACTCCACAAAGACATCGTCATTTACTACTATAATATCTGCAGATACAGAAAAATACTTTGTGGCCATAATGAGAGCAAATTACGATAACCCGCAGACATTAATAGAGACATACAAACCATACGTGAATTCTGAGGATAAAATTCTGTCTCATCCAAATGATGAGAATTTACAGTATACAATGCAGCTACCTGGTAAACATGGAGTTCAATATTTCTCACTTGATGAAATAAGGTCTAATGTTGCTTCATTGAAAGCACAAGGAGTCGATATAATATCTTATGATTTAGAAAAGGAGTATAGTCCAAATAGTGACCTACAAAACCCACTTGCATCTGTCAAAGCAGCATCTGAAGTTGTTCATCAGAATAAAATGAAATTTATGATAACACCGTCTATCAACTTAACTACTCACTACGGTACTCAATTTGCTCCATTTGTAGATATGTATAACATACAAGCACAATCATTACAATCAAAGCCATATGAATACAGAGATTATGTTGATCGGATTGTCAGGGAGCTTAGGTCAGCGAATCCAGAGATGGCGATATCCGTACAAGTTTCAACAACTCGAGGAACGCTTGAGAGTATGAAAAAGAGCTTCTGGTTGGTAGCAGATATTGTTGACGGAACAAGTTCTTGGTATTCCAATGATCTCGAAGGATTGAATAAGATTAGAATCTTTATTGAGTGGTTTAATCACAAATATAGGTAAAAGGTAGCAAAACCATTAGAAACATTTACGTGATTTTTACATATACCTTATTACACTCAGAAAAATGTAAAATAGGCGGAGACTAGAGCAAAAAGATAATATTTACGATAAATAGGATCTAAAGATAATATTAAGGCATGAGGGTTCTAACACTCTGCGTCGGAGAATGAAATAATTACAAGCATATTGGAACTACATCTATCAAAGTTCTGAAATGACATCGATTTTTCAGTTCTTCACAGATTGGACAGAGATATGCAAACAATATTTTATTCGTAATATGAGAAGGGAAACATACTTTTTGATGCTAATGAAACCAAAGATGAAATTAAGTTAGATGCTACTCTACATCCAATTAGCTTATCTGCTTTCGTAGTTGATAATGAAGATGAGTTATCTGCAATATCTTCCCACAGTTGTTTTGGAGGCTTAACTGACACCAAGACAGGAACTCGTTGACTCTGAACGTATTGTCGTATGACGCTATTATATATAAAATATTTCATTGATTCTTTCAGTACACTATAGTATTGTTGTGAAATACGAAATTATTCTAAAATATTTCCGACAAGTTTTAATATTATTATGAAATTAAGAAGCTTATTTGAAGGTATTGATCCTTGGTATTGATGGCTATATCGGCTGGAGCCTTGCTATGCACCTTGCGAAAAGGGGCCATACAGTTGCTGGCATAGACAATTTATCAAGGCGAAGAAATGTAGAAGGCTTGGGTTCGACTTCAGCTCTTCCAATTTACGAAATGGAACCAAGAATATCCATGTTCGAAATAATTTACGACAAACAAATTGTTTTTTACGAAGGTGATCTCTTAGATTATAATTTTCTGAGACATGTTGTAACTATCACATCTCCAGACTGTATAGTACATTTGGGCGAGCAGCCTTCTGCGGCTTTTAGTATGATTGATAGAATGCATGCAGTTTACACGCAACACAATAATATAGAAGGCACTCTCAACGTATTATATGCAATTAAAGAGTTAGTTCCAAAATGCCATTTATTGAAACTTGGCACAATGGGAGAATACGGAACACCTAACATAGATATTCCTGAAGGCTTTTTTGAAATAAAATACCGTGGAAGAAAAGATATCCTTCCCTTTCCTAGGCAACCTAATAGTATATATCATTTGAGCAAGGTGCATGATAGTGCAAACATTCTTTTTGCGTCCAGAGTGTGGGATATCACTGCTACAGATATTATGCAAGGAATAGTTTATGGCACACGTACACATGAGATGATTGACAAATCACTCTTTACAAGGTTTGACTTTGATGAATCGTTTGGCACAGTAATAAATAGATTTTGCGCAGAGGCTGTGATAGGACAGCCGCTAACATTATATGGTCGGGGGAAACAGAAAAGAGGATTCATCGACCTTGTTGACTCGGTTCAGTGCTTGAGAATTGCAGTTGAAAATCCACCTGACAAAGGTGAATATAGAGTATTTAATCAACTAGATGAAGTATATGATCTAACTCAGCTTGCTCAATATGTTGTAAAGGTGGGTAGAAAAATTGGATTGAACATAGAGGTAGCTTCAATATTAAATCCTAGGATAGAAAAGGAACAACATTACTATAAAGTAGAGCACAACAAATTAAAACAATTGGGCTACAACCCTACAAAAACAATTGAAGAAACAATTTATCAAATATTGATAGACTTGTTAGAACACAGAGACACTTTAATACAAAATAAGGATGTCATTCTTCCAAAGACAACATGGGCTCAAGGCCGAGTTGACACATCAGAGGAAATAAAGTCAAGATGACATTCACTATGAATAGAACATAACAAGCGTAAAAGCGGTTGATTACGGATCATACGAATACCTTTGGAAAGACCATTGTCGTAAAACAAAGTAATAAAATCTTCGTTTTGTTGAGTCCTTTTCAAATTGTTTTTGTAGGGCATATCTGTAATATAATTATGGTTTTATTGATTTGGTTGATTCTTTGATGTTTAACAATTACAATCGAAAAGCCAGTTGAAGGGACAATAGGCTTTTAGCCGGTTAGATGAAGTATAAGATTTAGGATATCCTGCAGTAAGCGTGGATTGATACTAAGTTAGATTTTATATCTAACCTTAGAAAAGAAACAAACAGAAGAACATTACTAAAGTACAGAACATATAGAAGTGAAAAAGCTTGGTTTTGGCACTACATGTAAGAGTGGAACCGGGAATCCATTTTAGTGAAGCCATAACACTTGTACATGGAGATAAAGAATTAGAGTAACTGGTGAAAATTCATATATTATATTGAATGGAAGCTAGGTTTGAATGTTATGGAAAGCCGAAAGTTGGTTAATAAAAAAATTTGTAGAAAAATGAATATTCTAGCCATAGGTTGTATGCCACTTGATTTAGAACAGTCCTGTTTCGGTACATTATCAAGGTTTATCCAAAATGGACATAAGATGCACATTATTATTCCTCAAGATGACAGACGCTGGACACAGAAATGTGTGAAAAGAGCAAAAGAATCTGCCGATAAAATAGGAATCGATGAAGTACATTTCATAGACGGATTTGATTATTCTGCAGTAACCCAGCATAATGCAAGTATGTTGTATTCGCTTACAAAAACAATAGGTCCTTCGCTAGTCATAATGCCATTTTGGAAGGCATTCAATAAGAAACGTAGAATATTGTCAAAAACATCGCTAATAGCATGCAGAGGAATTGGAAATATTCTGATGTATGAACTCGATGAAAATATACATTTTCATCCACAGATATTTTTTATGATTTCTTGGAATCAAATATTTAAGAAGTCTAGTCTATTCACATATGGTGATTCACGATCTAAAGTTCAACGGCGTAACACTTTTAGAAGCCTTGATTTAACAAGAATGAAATTGTCTTCAATACCATTATCGTTAATACATAAGAATGTTAAGTACCATCAGTCAGGAAACAAGGACTTACAGCCAAGCACAAACAGTCCTTTGAGATCTCATAATAAAAAAGTGCCTGTTGAAGCCTTTGAAAGTCATAGAATGCTGCTAGTTGATGAGATATAGTAACATGCAAAAATATAGAACTCTTTGTCTGAGAATAATGGCCGAAGATGTAGATTTATGACAAAAATAGTTTGCATAGGTGCACATCCAGATGACGTTGAACAAGGTATGGGAGGAACTATAGCCAAACATACCAATAGGGAAGATGATGTACACATAGTTATTTGTACCCTTGGTATTGGAGGAGAGTCAGGGGATCCGAGAACCAGAAAGAAGGAAGCACAAGTAGCTGCAAGTATTCTAGGAGCTAATCTTCATACATTAGACTATCCTGTTCTCAAATTAAACAAGCCATCAGTTGAATTCGATAATATCATGAATAAAATTATTGACAACTTAAGTCCTGATAGGCTCTATATACATAGTCCATTTGATTATCATCAGGTTCACTCCACTGTAAGTCAATCCGTAATTAAGGCATCAAAAGATGTAAAACAAGTTTTGTTTTATGAGGATATTTCTTCAACAACTGTAGAATTTAAACCTAATGCATATGTAGATATTACAAATTACATTGATATCAAAATAAGGAGCCTTTATGTGCATAAAACTCAGTCCAAGAAACTATATTTGCAATCAAATATTTTAAGATCTCTTGCAAATACGAGATATATGATGGGTAAATTAGGCTCACACCCTAATGGAATGGCAGAAGCATTTACAATACATAAGTTCATAATAGAATATAGTAATGATGATGATAATAATAACATATACTGATAATGGAGTGGGATGTTAAACTAATACTGAATGACATAGGAATTGACTATACATCTGAGGATAATAATGTAAAAGTAAGAAGAGTATCGTCAATCTCTGTTGATGCCACTGAAGATCACCTTGCTTTCTGTTTCTATCATGGAGAGAAGGGAATTCTCTTGTCAGAAAAACTCGGGCTGCAAACTAATAACTGCTTAATAATTTATGCGATCAAAATCTTTTGTTATTCTCATTTATTATCTCAAATGAATCAATCAACTTCTCTACTGTTGGTAGATAAATAGAATATTTTTTGGTTTAGTATAATGCAGAACTCTTTTCATACAGAGATATGACTCTAATC
>JALZGI010000178.1 GCA_030861105.1 Thermoproteota archaeon | reverse complement strand
TGAATTTCACCTGAAATGGCAATGCTGTTTAGTAGAGTTAATGTCTTGTCATCTGAGAGTCTTTTAAGAATATGGGAAATTGATGGTACAGCCGACCTAGAGTTTTCCATTTTTTTCTTGTGCTATCGTGAAATATGCAAATATAAATTCGCTGTATTGTTAGAAGTTCTAACTATACCTAGTTTGGATACACTATAGAGACTTTATCTATTGCCTGGAACCTCGCCTTCACTTGACATGGCTTAGGGTGGTCACTGGAGGCTTCGGATTGTTTTTTCGAGCTCTCTTCTTCTGCTGTGAAAATTCTAACTTTGAATACAATTCTTCGAGTTTTCTATTTTTCTTTTTGATTATATTTGATACGCTTGTTGCAACAACTTTATTTTGGTAGACTCCACCTAATACCAGAGCAACACACGCTCTAAGGAGCGATAGTTCCTCTGAATCAAGTACTAAAGTTGGCATCATATAATTATCCAACTCGTCTCTTAAAACTCATTGGGAAATAAGATTTTATAACATCTTTTTCTAGCGCTAATGCAAGGAAATTAGACTTGCAGCCTCACCTCTGATTAAATAGAGCCGTCTGGTAGTAATCTAATAAGGTACAGATATAATTTCTTATAATGAGAGCTGATAGGTCATGAACCGACCTAAAGAGGACTTATGCACTGCATACTCCATACATCACATGAGATTTGAAAACTAAGTGTCTACTATATTTAACTCGGAATCTAAACCCCTTACATTGGACTATATTTTAAAGAGGATCTCGGATGAGAAGGCACTAGCTCTGTTCAATAATATTGCTATTTCTGGAGACAGGTCTATTGTATTGAAGTACGACCTAACATCAAAGCAATTTTATCATAGGATTTCCGGTTTGATGGATGCTGGTCTCATTAGAAGATACAAAGGTAAGTATTCTCTTACCTCTTTAGGAAACGTAGTCTACGGTTCGCTGATGATAATAAGTAAAGCGCTAACCTATTATGGGAAATTAAAGGCAATAGAAGAGATCGAAATGTCCTATGGTGCGACCTTTCCCAAGGAAGAATTAGAGCAATTGATTGATGCGCTTATAGACAACCACCAAATCAAAGACATAATTAAGAAATTGTTCCCTGAGGGTATTTCCGAGGAACTGCCAAGCAACTAATAGGGAGAAAACCAAACTGACACCAAACTTCCGGGTGGAGTGATCAAAATAAAGGGGGGAGCGCCTGCTTGCTGTGGTTTGATATTATTCTTTATGCAGCTGGAAGTACTGCTTCAATGTTTATAGGAACTTGAAGACAGGTGTTTCCTTTTCCACTGAAGTTACAGTCTGATTCTGACTTTAGTTCCTCGTTTGTCTCGCTTTCTTGGTCTCCACCGTCGCCGCGTTCAGCGAAGGCAAATGGTGTTGCTGCAGTCATAGCCAACAGCGCAGCGGTTGCTAATACTACTGCTATTGGTATCATTTTGTTCATTGTATGTTTCATAGTTTGTTGGCGAGATTCATTATATTTGAAGTGCTTTACACTATGACATAATAAAATGCGATGATATTGGGCTCCCACTTATTTCCGAGCTCTCTTATGAAGAAAAACTCATAAAAGGCGAGGATACAATTCTTGCTAGCATTTTCCTTAGTTTAGTTGTTATGATCTTAATGTATTTCGGTAGGTGTACTAAAACAAATAAGAAAGAAAGACTATTCGTTATGTCACCACACATACAATAGCATTTTTAATCACAATTCAGATATGATGTAGCTCATTAGGTATTTGTAATAACAATGAAAAACCAAAGTGCAATCATAGCCATGTTGGCTATCCTGTCAATAGCTGCCCTCGTAGGAGTATTTACCGTTCAAGTCGCAGATGCTCAACTTCCAAGACTTTCTGTAGGTGCTACAGGGTTAGAAGTAGAAACGGAAGAAGTTGACATTTTTGCAGGCGAAAGAGGGCCAGGAATAGTAACGGAAGAATTTACCCTCGAGGCAGGCCCCAGAGCCGAACCCGATGGGGTACGATTAGACACGGAA
>JALZGI010000161.1 GCA_030861105.1 Thermoproteota archaeon | reverse complement strand
GGCCTATACTATAGCCAAACCATGGCCATGTTTAAAGTACTTCTCTGAACATCTTGGAGAATTATAGTGGCAGCCGTAGTGCTGTATGCTACTTATCAATATATTTTCTTAAATTCTGGGTAGAATGGTTAATTAAATAAGATGCTAATAGAGGTATGAGTTCAAATATTCAGCAGCAAGAGATAGGAGGGGACTATGATTATCATAGGCGAAGGCAAATTTACATAAGGATAATAGAACAGATGAGCGGGGATGAAGCACTAGATTTGATAAATACCCTAAATAGAGTAAACAGGTTCAAGTGGCTATTAGATCTACGTGTTAGGATCGATTAGCATAGCGGTGTCTTCTTTAGACAACGCAACTGAACCTACACAATAATATAGGTGGAAATTACATCTTTTTCAGTTTTTTCGAAACATTTTTCATTAATACTTTATGTAGGTCCTTTTGATTCTAAATAGTTAGAAGTTATTACTCATGCGGATTGTTTAATCGTTCTATAGATCCACCAGCCTCCACCAACCAATATTATCAAAATTATAATTCCAATTATTAATGGTGCAAGGAATTGTATTAGGGCAACGAGTATTGCTATAATTATTATAATTACAACTACGGCAACTATTGTCGACCCGATTCCCATATAAGCAAAATCACTGCCCATGTAGATAAAGTTTAGATTTTTGCATTCGGTGATTTTCCGAAGAAGGCCTTAGCTTGAGGCCTATACAAAAAGTATATTATTGCTATGTTGATTGCCAAGTTTATTGCCGAAAAGAAATTTCCGCTCACAATTGAGATAATAGCTAGGGCAATTCCTATGTATGACAAGATCAACGTAATTGACCAAGCCCATCCTTTGCCCTTAAGCAGACCATAACTTACAACCAGATATCCAATCCCTATTGCTATAAGGACACCTGCTACTCCAAGAAACAATATGCCTAACTCCGGGACGAACGCCGCAAAGCCGAAAGGAATAAGTCCGCCAGCGATGAAAACGACACCGGTTATAATAACCAGGATCGCTATTATTGTAACAGCAAGTGGTCGATGTTTAAATGAATCTTTTTCCGTATTATATCACTTCTTGGTTAATATGCAATAGTATAACCCAGTCAGATAAATGAATTTTGGAACATGGTAATATCTCACAGCTCTATCTCATAGTTAGCAAACTTTTCCCCTGCCATTGATGTAACTGCATATTGCACCCTGGAAGTAAAGCAAAATGCACATATAGAATTATTAGCATTTAGAATTGGTTGTGACAACCTGGACGGAAATAATGTGTCATTTAAATATATCTCTATGTTCTAGGTTATGTGTTAAATATTTCTCCGGCCCAGCTGGGGTATTGTAACCGTGCCGAATAGATTAGTCGCAACGATGCCACTGTTAGTTAGTTGCAACTATAAAACTATATCTCTTAATATCCCTGAAAATTTGCCTTCCTGAACCAGTCTTTTTTCTTCCTTTGATTCCTCTTCATCTACCAGATAGAAATTGAGCTTAGCCGTTGGGCTTCGTGCAGTAGGATCCGCAATTAGCTTAACTCTAAATCCAAATGTAGGTCTGCCATTAATAGTGAGGGGAGGATCTTTGAAAGCGATTACTAGGTTATCCTTTGTGTCTATACGAACATATTTCATTTCGTTAGGCTCTATAAATATAGAGCTGAAGTCATCGTTAACTAATTCTTTCAATTCCCTTATTCTGATCCGCTCTCCATAACTTTAAACTATTCTATTCATCCACTTACAAATCCGATTCCTTCTTACTACAATTAAAATTAAAGAAATACTCCTGTCCTTCAAGTCGCTTTGTCGTTTGTAATATTAGATTAATCCGGTCCTACAGATAGGAAGTTTACTTTTTTATTATCATGGTAAGCCGCACTCCTCTTGGAACCTCTCGCTTATAGCTTTACCCAGTTTGTATTATGTTTCATTGAACGTTCTAATTTCTCCTTGATAGCCTCCTGACAGAACCAACCGATAGAATGGATATATCCTATATTCACTAATTTCTGAGTCTTCTATGAGCGCATAGATTTTGAGCAGACTCAAACGCTCGGTATTAAAACCTCCTACCCATGCCTCTGCAGCATATATGAACATCGGTTACCAGGACAGTGAATTTCTCTCCTCTACATTAGTTCTAATAGTTGTTTGGGTGACATTTGCAATGCCCGTTCCTTTTACTTTTAGATTTCTTCATCCAGTTTTCGCCCTCAAACAGTTACAAAACTGCGGCCCGAGCCTCTTCCTCATGCGTAAAAATACTCCTGAAGATATAATAGACTTTCCCGGCAAACCAATAATATGATTGAAACAATAGTTTCCTTTTGTCTTTATCTCTTCATGTTTATGTTCATCCTAATCCCATATCCAGAAGGTATGTCTCTTAGTCTGTGCTATTTTGTTATCATCTGGACTGGTGGATGACTGCACCGCCTTTTAGAGATCTTATGTCACTATGTTCTTATTATAATTGGATAGCTTTAGCTTTGCGATAAAATCACAAATCTTTATCTTATTTGATGCGCACAATAATTTGAGATCCCAGGTCTAACACCCCCTAGGATTCTCGTCCGAAGAGATCGCTCAGGTTCCGACCAAAGGGGTCGGAACATTACAATGTAACCAAGTATTTGATAAAATATTCTATATTGTTTTTATATGATATTGTTATATAGATGAAAATGAGTGAAATCAAAGATAAACTAAAGGGTGTTAAGGATAAAGTAATGGGAGCTGGGGAAGATGTTAAGGATAAGGCAATGGGAACTGGGGAAGATGTTAAGGATACCATCACTGGTGGTGGTTCTTCTACCTCAGGTGGAACTGGAACATATGAAGAAGGTGCACCAGGTACCGAAAAAGGAAGAAAAGATGACCCATTAACATCATACAGAGAAAAAGAACCAATGACGCCAGCAAAAATAAAGGAACATGAACCTTCAGCTGTCAAAAGAGAAATGACTGAAAAGATAACAGAACCAGGACAAACAGGAACAAGTCCAGAAGAAGCAGCTGAAATAGCAAGGAAGAAGGGTATGGCCAAAGGGACCGCAGGAGCTGCTGAAACAGGTAGTGAATACGAACAGGGTGCTGCTGGAGCAAATAAGTAAATAAAACGGCAACACAAGGAACGATATTCATAGTTGGGTTCTCAGATCAAATAGAACCTTTTTTCCATTTTTTCTGCAATGTTAATCTCAGTTATCATCTTATCTTATCTTACTTTTTGTCTGAAGAGATCCATGCAGTTCTATAATGTCCTTTAGTCTCTGCTATCTCCCCTATATCCAATATTCATAAAATATATCATCGCAGAATATTATAGCAATGGAGGTTACAGCAATGGAGGATAAGAGTTATGCCGAAAACACGACTGATTTTTAGACGTACTGCAGATCGACTGCAACCAACCAAATAATCAAAGATTGGAATCTAAGAAGAGTTATTACATATCACTTCCTTTCCATATATTCTATCCTCTAAGAAAAGATGTCACGTATTGTTATTAACCGTGGTTCTTCAAAGGCAGTTATAAAACAAACTTTAATTTTTCCATTTTCTTCTTTTGTATCTTTCTTTTATATTTCGATATAATACAAAACAATTCATTTCCGGCATTTTAGTATCTAATAGCCAATAGATAGTAAATACCTGATCTGCAGTTAGACAGGGCTATTATAGGATCATAATAAGCATCTACTTCAAATCCACCCTGACGTTCCAAACCTAACTTAAAGAGTCTCGCTATGTCAGGTTCGTCGTCTACTATCAGAATTCTATTCTTTCCTTCAATTAGAATGTGCTTCTGGCCGAAGTGTTTGCCAGATCGTCATTAGTCTTAGTATGAGGATAATAACTATCGATGTGTCAGAAATCATAATCTTGACTCACAGTTGTAGGATCAGCAATATATGGTCTTGATACGTTGCTAGAGCTAGTAATAGTAACCGATTGTTCCTTTTGAAGGTCGATATATATTTAGGATAATTGTTCCTTTTTGGAATTGGAATTAATTTAAAAGGCAATAATATAAAATTTGGTTTAAAGATTCCGATAAAATCAACAGTTGTAATGTGTAAAGTTTGTCGCTTTTACAATTTTAATATCCATCCTAACTTCTCCAGTTCTGAATAAATTGCTTTATACTCAATTGCATTTATGAGTGCTTCTTTACTGCCTGGTTTTTGTAGGATCTCCAGATGATGTTCTAGACACTGTCTCCAGACTTTTTCAATACAGTAACACGAGCAACCACTAGGATACGTTGACGAGGATCTATCGCTAGTATCTCTTGGCTACAACAATTAGTTGTCATATTTTTTTATATGATGTTTTCTAGGTAAGAGCAATGTCAGATATTAAAAACGGTATTGAAAGCATAGGTGACAAAATGAAAGCCGCATCTAAGGCAGCAGCTACCAAAGTTAAGGACCCAGAAACAGATATTGGTACAGAATATCAGAAAGAAAAGATGGAAGAGAAGGCTTCAGAAAAATCATCAGCAGATTCGACTAAAGCATCTAAACTTATTCCTTCTTCTATTCCCCAATACAAGAGAATATTGGTACCAGATGATAACTCCGAAATGTCTGACACAGCATTAAGTCATGCCTTATACCTATCTAATTCAACAGGTGCTGAAATTGTTATTTTAAATATCGTTAAAAATATTGATAAAATAGAGCCGACAACGATCGAAGCCACTACGTTAGGAGGTACTGCTGATGAAATGAACAAAGATATCCAAATTACATTGAAAGGACAAGCAGAACAGATGGTAGAAGAGCGGATAAAGCAATGTAAGCAAGCAGGCGCTAGGAATCAAATATCTTATAGAATGCAAACAGGTACGAAACTAGTTGATGAGATACTTGATTTATCTAAGCAGATGGATATAGACCTAATAGTAATGGCAAGCAGCAAAGTTACTTCACCAATAATGGGACTTACAAGTGCAACTAGAAAGGTAATGGACGCTGTAAATAGACCAGTGCTTGTAATACATGAAGACTAAAAAAGCAATGGTGTGTTTTATCCCAAAATTTGAGCTAAAAAATATAATATGTTTCTGCATGTAAACATTGGGTACGGTCATTATAAGATAATGGGAAGTTAGTATTTTCTATCTCCTTCCATTTTGGGGATTTTTATTCCGTATCGGTCATAATCAAACGAAGGTTGTAACCCGGAAGTGTGTGAATCATATTTGACATACAATCTAAGCCCAGTGTTATAAACCACTGTGAATAGCAAGGCGACCAAAGAACATCAACTTTTGTTACTTTTCCATTTAACTCTACATGACAGTCCTCGTAAATGCAAACGATGTATAATGTGAGGACTATGAAGGATAGGGCAAACACCTATAGCTCACTTATTCCGCCTTAATCCTAGAGAAGCAAGCTAGGTAGTTCTTAAGGGATACAGAATACGAAACTTGTCAAAAAAAGTGGGATAATGGTTGAAGGAAGGAACAAATGGCTAAGGTGATTTCAGAGTGCCAACTATGTTTTCTCTAAAGAACGTAAGTGATGCCTTGTTGCTTCAATCACAAACTCTGGTACTGAACTATAATCACCACTCTTGATAGACTTTTCATTGATTTTTTCTGCTATATCCCTCGGTGTTTTGACGTGGTTATAACGAGGTGGGAATAGACAGATAGGAGAATATTTAAGACAACATATTTGGACGAAGTATTGGGTTTTCATTTTATGAGCTTTCCAACGAATAATGTTGAAATAGTCAGAAACAAAAAATTTGGCTATGAAAATAGGCATAATATCTGACACCCACGATGACCTTAACAATATACGAAAATCTGTTAGAGTATTTACTCAAAAACAAGTTAGTCTAATCATACACGCGGGCGATTTTATATTCCCTGGCGCAGTTGCTGAACTTGCGAAATTAAAGGAGAAGGTACGAGGTGTCAAAATCGTTGGAGTACTAGGAAATAATGATGGAGAGAAGTTAATTCTCTCAAAAACATTCATGGACATAGCAGACGCTGAACTCAAAAGTGACTTTGACGATAGGATAATTGATGGCTTGAGATTTGGAACATATCATGGAACGAGCAGAGAATTGAGGGAGGCAGCTATACAGAGTGGCATATACGATGTTTTTATCCATGGACACACACATCAAAGACGTAATGAAATAGTAGAAATCACTTGCAAAGAAAGTGGAAGGAGTAAAAAAACACACGTTCTTAATCCTGGGACTGCGCATGACAGATTTCCGAACATTGAAAAAAAGCTTGAAGTCAGGCCTACAGTGATTATTTACGATACAGGGACTCAAACTTGCCAATTTGTTGATTTGAATACGAGAGAACCGATTAAACAGCCTCTTAAAATCACCAGACACGAGATCTAGTGCTGCATGCGGATTCTTGCCACTAAGTGTTAGTTAGGCTAGCAATTAGACCACAATCTAGTGCTTAAAAACTAAAAATTAAAGATTAGGTTCGGAAAATTTCCTCCATAAAACTCGAGTCATCCTACATTCTAATAGTACGTTAAATTGCTAGAATATCTTGCTAGTGGGAGCAGACAATAAGGAAATGAGACTAATTGCCTTGTCAAAGAAAAGTATGCAAAAGAAGCAATCCAAGCCCTTTGTGCACCCATATTCAGTCCGAAAATCAACTAAGACTAAGACAATTAAGAGAAAGTAAACCCTACATCTTATAGAGGTGGATCAAAAGGAGTTTAATTTGGGCTTTCTTTTAATGGAGTATTGTGAAGTAATATCCCCATCGGTGGTAGAGATATCTCCACCGAGCAGAGCTAACTTAATCGGTGGAGGTTTTTGCTTCTGATGGAAGCCTCATCAGGTACTTTTCCTTTGTTGCAGGAGACCTCATAGCATATAGATACAG
>JALZGI010000160.1 GCA_030861105.1 Thermoproteota archaeon | reverse complement strand
AGGCCTATCTCTTTTAAACCCTTTCAAAGTGCAAGGTTTCTAATACTAAAGGATGAGGTCTTGGAGAAGAGAAGGCATAAGATAGTTATCTTAAGCAAGTTGGAAGGCTTCGAACAAATAATCATTCCTTTTACCTTTACTGATTATGTATCAGAACAAAGCGAAAGAGTATTTATTACCTCCTCCGATTTGGCTGAAGATAGTCCCGATTCCGTTGTGACTTCTGCAGACGAGGATACAATATTCAAAAATTTTACAACTCCTCTAATACTTTCTGGAAAGAAGGCCTATATTGTATGTTCTTCGAGCGGCTCACTGTCTGCCAATTGGACATGGATGGGTGCCAGATACGATAACGGAGGGCTGTACGTTCCTCCAGCGAGAGCTTTTGGTCGAATTTCAGTGGAAATCTCCACTGACGAAGGAATACGAAAAAGACTCCCAAGCTTTGTAATATCGTCAAAGCATGAAAACGGAATATTGTATACGCGACACGAACTTGCAGGGTTGCAAGTGCGAAGGACATTATTTGTTCCGGCTGATAGTAAAGGATTCGTGATGATAATTAACTTATCTGATAGACGGTTTGATATCTCAAAGCTGAGCACAAGAAGGAACAAAAACAGGTCAGGCAGAGAACAGCCTAACAAAAGGCGGATAAGAGTTCATTTTCTTGTTGATGGCAATATAACAAGTTATGGTCTTGCTGCTATCTCTCAAAGCAACTCGTCGAAATTCCTTATCTCGGAAAATTGCTTGCAGATCGAGACTGCTTCAAGAAAGGGAATAGCTCATTACTATGGCACAATAGGGGTAGCGCCCAAAGAACTACGACCTGTTAAGGTTTTGACAGATTCCTTTGATAATGACATGGAGATGTCCTATGACATTGAAATCGCACCCGGAGAGGGTAACAACCTTGCACTGATAGCATCGGGAAGTTTCAGTAGCTCTGAGGATTGTTTGAAAGAATATCGTTACATGAGAGACAACTATGAATCTCTTTACGAAACCACAAAGAGTCACTTTTTTACAAGTTCTCGTTCTAAACTACGCGCTGAACCAGATTCTGACCGGAGACAAAATCTCGTTGTTACCAAATTAGTAAGAGCGTTTGAAAAGGCAAAAACAAGCATGGAATACCTCAAAGCTCGTTATGATGAGCTAGGGGACGGCATTTGCGCAGGTCTTCCGAGGTTTCCGAACTACTGGGCAAGGGATACGGGATGGGCACTCAGAGGCTATCTCTCAATGGGAGACTACGAATTCGCTCTGGCAGTTATTGAAAATTTTCTCCGTCATCAGGCTAGAAGAACATCAGATAATGCCTTGAAAGGGGAACTCCCGATGATAATAAGCGGACGAGCATTTCTACATAACACAACTTTTGGTTCTTCAGACTCTACCTTTCTATTTCCTTGGGCTATTCGGGAGTATGTATTGGCAACTGGTGATTCTTCCTATTTAAAGAAAAGATGGAGTTCCATTGTAGACCTTGTTAATTGGGGATTTCTGAAAGACTCTGACGGAGATGGACTAGTCGAACACGGATTTACAGGAGTTGCAGAAAAGCTGCCAATACAGGACTCGACATGGATGGATCACATAGATAGAAGAAAAAGCGCAAATGATGTCCAAGCATTGTTTTTTGAAAGTCTCAGCATAGGAAGCGAGCTGGCTGGGATCGTTGGGGACGAAACTAATCAGAAAAAATGGCAGGAGTCAGCCAAAAACCTGCAGAAGAAAATAG
Source organism: Thermoproteota archaeon (assembly GCA_030861105.1). Classification (GTDB taxonomy): domain Archaea; phylum Thermoproteota; class Nitrososphaeria; order Nitrososphaerales; family Nitrososphaeraceae; genus TH5893. The sequence continues at coordinate 6,309 of JALZGI010000160.1, read as the reverse complement.
ATTTAGAATATTGGAATCCAGAAAAAGAGTATTATTATGATACTATTCGCCGTGATGGAACTAAAGACCCCAGCATAAGACCCAATGCCCTAGTTCTGGGTTTGACAGGCTCAGTAAAAGATCCCAGCAAGGCCATCTCTGTACTTTCAAGATTAGAACAAGGTGACATCACCACTTCATGGGGGGTAAGGACTCTCAGCAGCACAGATCCAAAATACCATCCAAGCCTTTATCATGACGGCGCAGTCTGGCCGCTAGTTACAGGGTGGGCTGCAGTGGCTGAGATTAAACATAAGAGGCTTGAGCAAGCCCTTTATTATCTAGAATCAATGGCGCAGAGGATTTTACATGAAAACGGAATGTTTGCAGAAACATATAGAGGAGACAGGCCTGAGCCATTTAACTCGTGTATCCTTCAAGCGTGGTCTGTCGGTATGTACGTCTATGCATTTCGTGAATTGATGCTTGGAATGAAAATAAATATGATTGATAATAAGATTCAACTAGAACCTCAGATCCCTGAGTCTTTGTTGAGTGTTTGCTCGCCAATACACTTCGAATACAAAATCTCTGCAAAAAGGTATGCTGGAATTTTAAGCATGATTATTGAGCCCGAAGAAAAGAGAATAGGTATAACTTTTAGGGGCAGCAGTTCCAATCGGCGGCCTGAGGTGTTTAGCAACACCTATTCAGTAAGTTAATCGGCAAAGTGAAGATCTTGAATATCTTGATGATTCGGGCGCATTGAAGGCATCATCTGAGCGCCGATTAACCAATGGTATTCTTGATTCAAATGCCCATGAGCTATTCTGGCTCAGGTTAATTCCTGACCCGAAATAATTAAGTACGCATCAGATAAACTTAGCAATAATTGACGTACCAAAATGATGATAATAGATAAGAGAAAAGTATATGAGGTCATCAATAACCAAAAACCAGCTTCAGTAGCGCTTAACGGTCCGGAAGGTCTAGCCCCAAGAATACAAGAACTTGCTGACAGTATTGAAGAAGCGTATAATATTCCAGCATATGTTATCGGAGACAGTTGTTGGGGATCGTGTGACTTGAATACTCATGCCGCCGATTTATTGGGCGTCGACATATTGTTCAATATAGGCCACACGATTGCCATGGAGTCTTTGGGTAAGAAGGTAGTGATGATTAATGCTTATGACGACATAAGCTTTGATAATGTCGCCAGAAAGTGTGCTTCAGAACTCGAAGCTCGTTACAATACCCTTTCTTTGCTCACAGATAGTCAGCATCTTAACCAAATTGATAGTGTAAAAACAATATTCGAAGGTTATGGGTACGATATTATAATAGGCAGAGGAAAGGGCCAGTTAAATGATGCACAGGTATTTGGTTGTGAATTCTATCCTGCCCACTATTTGAAGGACAGAGTCGATGCTTATATCTTTCTAGGGCAAAGCATGTTTCACGCTGCTGGTATTGCGATGTCAACAGAGAGACCTACTTACATGCTAGACCCATATTTTCAAGAATATTCTGAGGTTACTGAGTTTGCAAGGGGTCTTCAAAAGAAGGCTATATTAGCAATTTATAATGCATTAGATGCGAAGAGAATTGGTCTTATTATTGGCCTGAAGGAAGGACAATTTGCTCAAGTCCGAGCTCTTGAGCTAAAACGAACTTTAGAAAAATTAGGTAAAAAAGTTCAACTGATTGCATTAACCGAAGTAACCGAGGAACGTGTCCAGAATTTTAAGCTAATTGATGCATTTATACAAATTGCATGTCCTCGGATATCTACAGACAATCATTTCAAAAAACCCATGCTTTCTGTTCCTCAGGGCCTTGCTCTTATTAAATTACTCAAGAACGAACCAATAGAAGACTTCCTAAAAGTTCGGCACTGGCTATAGAACACACTTTATTCAAAGGTAAGGTGTTGGAGTGGTTTGTGTCTTGACTTGATTGTACTTTGTCCCTTCCGTTCGCCAGTTTCTTACCCTGAATAGTCGGCCAGCTTTGCAAAGGTGTTAGCAGAGTTCTTTGTCGACCTGAAGAAGTTAGCCTAGAAGGTACATTGTGCGTGTGCGTGTTATACACCAGTTTTAAATAAGTTGAACAAAATAATAGCTACCGAATGAACCTAAACATCTGGAATGTACTTGCCAAGTTAGAAGAAAAGTCCAAACTTGAACGATCGGGAAAAATGGTACTACCCCGGGAGGAAATGATGTTAGCAATTACGTATGAGACAGGTTTATTCTTTAATATATTACTCAAAGTCATGAAGGCCAAGCGAGTCTTAGAAATAGGAACATCCTCGGGGTACTCCTCATTGTGGATAATAGAAGCACTACTTCAAAATACAATCTCTAATAACCGAGAAAATCAAAGATCTGACAAAGCACTCATAACAATTGAAAACGATCCCACGAAGATAGAAAAAGCATCATCTAATTTCTATTCCGCAGGAGTAACTGATAAGATTGACATCAGGAAAGGAGCTGCTTTAGATATACTTCATAGTCTAGCAGGAACCTTTGAAAATAATGAGCCTTTTGATTTTATTTTTATAGATGCAGATAAGGAAAACCTCAAAGAATATTTTGATTTGGTTTTGCCGATGATAAATGTTGGAGGAGTTATAGCAACAGATAACGTGTTATATCCTGAGGATTATCGTCCGACTATGACTTCATTCATCAATTATATCAGAACCAAACCTAATTTACAATCGGTAACAGTCCCAATCGGACATGGCGAGGAAATAACAACAAAATGCAGATAATTTGCACAAGAGATATTGTCAGCGCCAAGGTAAGGACTCCTAGAACCAAGGGTCTGATAATAGAAGCAAAGGCCTATAAGCATGAGCCATGCTGTAGAGGACAATTCTAAGACACTTTGGCACCTTTAGTAAGGATCGCTATATTACTTAGTCCACGAGTTGAACAAGTCATCGCAGAATAGGCTGAGATGACAGAACAGTTCCAATAACATATTCATACAATCTACTTTGTTCTTTTAGGTATTCTTGACTTTTTCGTTTCTATTATATTCCTAATATATGAATCGATGTTTTCCATCATTTTCGTGTCATTTTCAATTAGGAATTGAAGTTTTGGATTGGTATAACTGATCTCGGTGTAATCTAGACTTTGATCATTAAAGTTATACTTATAGTCAAAGGTGGCCCGCTCCTTTTTACCATCTATCTTGAAGTCAAGACTAACTTGTCCATGCTCAATTTTGGGCAATTATATTTGCATTTAGGTAAAGGATTTCGTTATTATTTGAACTTGTCTTATCATGCTTCGTTCACGTTCTCAAGGGTGTGGTAGAGCGACCTTCTGGTCTTCAAATAATTCATGTCATATAGAGAGAAATGGTCCAACAATTTATAAGATAGAGTTACACAACGAGAAAACAAAATCGCATACAGTAATTGGTGAATTTTTCCTGCTGTCTTCAATCTTTCGAAAACTACTGAATGTGTCTCTTTTGAAGATAGATAAATAGAATAAATACCAAAATTGAATATGGCTCTGCCAGCAAATACGGATAACCACACGGACTCAGAAATAAAAAGCTTTTACGGTTTGAAAAATATAGCAGTTGTAGGAATGTCAACTAATGAACAGAAGCCGGCCCACTTTGTCCCCAAATACCTTATAGAACATGGATTCAATGTCATTCCTGTAAATCCGACTGCATCAGAAATTTTGGGAAGAAGATCCTATCCTTACGTCGCAGATATTCCTCTCAACATAGATATAGTTGATGTATTTAGGAGGTCAGAAGATGTACCTGCTACGGTTGACGATGCAATTAAGAAAAGAGGATTAAGGGTAATTTGGATGCAATCAGGAATATACAATGAACAAGCTGAAAATAAAGCTAAAGAGAATGGAATAGAGGTTGTTTAAACAGATGTATGATGGAAGAACACAAGCGTCTTTTTGAAGACCTGCGCTAACACTAGCATTGATCGATTTTCTCATTCTGTCTCTATTCTAATGTGGTAACAGTACCTCTTACCATGCCAGCTCGCAAGGGTTTGTGTAGCCTTCTGGTTAAAGAGCTGAGACCCCGCTCTTTTTGCTTTTGAAATCGTATGCCTCAGCAACATCATAGACGAAGATCTTTCCGCTTCTATTAGAGCCAGAACTCATAACGTCTAATACGTCTTTTATTATCTGATTGGCAGTTTCATCTGATGTGACTACCTCCGTTTTGGTTTTTATCGCAAATTCAGGTACATATCTTTCTATTCCTCTTCCTGGAGATACAGCCTCACTCTTTGAGCTTCCTCTGCCCCTAACGTTATAAAAATTCATTCCTCCGACTCCATGTTTATGGAGGAGATCATTTACCTCAGTCAGTCGCTCATGCGAAAAGATTATTTCTAGCTTCTTCATGCTTTATTTTGGAAGTTTTACCCGTATATATTAAATATACAGGGCTGACGGAGATAAGGTCTCGATAATATTAAAGCTATTGTGAACTATTGTTTGGAATATATTAATTAGTCCATGCCCAGAATGGGAAACCTCGTAATCTGCATTGTTTTCTAACTATTGCTTTGGCTTTTTCAGCTGCCTCTTCCTCTGTGAAGGATTTTTTTACGTACTGTATGAAGAGCTCTCCATATAGCTTTTTTGCACGCTCCTCGTTGAACTCTTTGTAATTGCTGATTCTGTTAATATCACGATAAGTTTTGGACCTTTCTATCGGTTCGGTGTCCTGTTTCTTTGATGCGTCAATCACATTTCCCTTTAATTCACGATACTCGATTTTGCATTGAGGGCAACAATCATCAAAGAACTCAGTGTGGATAGAGCATGTAGTCATGTCCACCATTCTTATGATGAATGCCACTGCTATAAATGTGCTTCAACCCGTGCCTCCGCACTATGTAGAGCTGCATAGGTTTTCAAAATCGCATGGAATGGTATGACTATGCTGATAACCTCCAAAGATTAGTTATTTGATTGTAGACTTATTGCGGTCTCATAGTTCTTCAGTGTTGTACCTCTAGACTCGGCCCCGTGTTCTATGCCATAGAACAAAATTTGTTCCTTAGAAATATTTACAGGTGCTCCGTTATAATACATATTAGCGGTGATGAAAATTTCGTCAGATTCGACTTTGGCTTCAAACGATATACTTTTGCTCGAGTTTTGAATTCGCAGATAACGTGACTCATAGTCAATGTCCCAGATTTGCCTTTTGTCTGTAGTCCAAGAGTTTTCAGATATTACAGCAATTAAGTTATTCTGAGCGTCAAAGAAGTTGACATCCAAAAGCAAGTACGAGGCATCTCCTTTCCTGATCATGATTAGATCAAAATCATCGACTACTAAGAGCCTGGGTGTGTTAATAAACCTTGTTTTGGCTAGATTCACGGTTAGTTCTGGTGAAGTTATACCGAAATGATTATTTCCTTTAATTTTGTTGTAAGGATTAGTTTTGAACGAGGATAGTTCAGAACTTGACAATTCGTTTTTTACAAACTTTAAAGTATGGATAGGACAAATAGCTATCATATTTTCTGGGAGGAAAGCCCCGGTTAGGTGAGAGGAACTAAATTGCACGAATTCCAATAGGGGGCAGCCACAAATTGAACAACCATAATGTGCTTCCCTTTTCAATTGGTTCTGGATAGGCACTGGTGGGTTTACAGGACCAGCAGGGCTCATAATAGATGCTGGCAAGGATACAGTATAAAAACCGTAGTAGGTGGTTGTAAAGGCGAATACTCCCATCTTATCACCCACATGTAGACATAGGCACCGACATTAGGAGTCCATATTAGTAGGGTATTAAGAGAACAATATTTACGCTATTTGGATTTGACTGTCGGCATGGGTTTATAGATTAGAGAAAGGCCGAGCTCAAATAAGCTAACGCCGTCAGGGTTCAGCTAGAACTCTAGAGAAAGTTTTCATTTCTTGACGGTCAATTCTCAGTCTCTTTTATTGGGTTGCCGGGACTCACTCATAATGTGGGGTATTTCACCGCGTTTATCGTGATTTCTCATATGATCAGATGGAATTTCATCCTCAAGATCCTTACCGCATATTCTGCAGGAAACCATACTACTAATTCGAAGCAGTGTCTTTATAATGGTTAGGTATCTGTACACATGGCTGGCCCCAAAACTCACAACACATGTGACTGGAACGGGGACAAAAGTGGAATTGGGTTAATTGCGCTTGTCTACAGATAGAAGATATATTGGGTATTTGTAGAGCAAATCTCAACTAGGTTAGATTAGTATTGTTGAAATGCGGATCTTGCCGATGAAATTATTCTTGCTATGATGTAGTCCATAAT
>JALZGI010000117.1 GCA_030861105.1 Thermoproteota archaeon | reverse complement strand
TCATTAAGACTTAAATTGGACTCGATGATTCAGGATGGAATGTCTTGGTATGTACGTCAATAATGGAACCATTGGTGTTTGCACTAGAGGAAGCACTTAATGACTGAAAAGATCAAGTTAACTTCGGACGAATTGAGACTTATGTCCCTGTTCCAAAATGTTACCGGCGCTGTAGCTAGAGACTGCATAGTTGACAATAGGATGGAGAGAGTTATCTTTGTCGTGAACAAGGGACAGATGGGACTAGCGATCGGAAAAGGGGGGGCAACAATTAAACAGCTTCAAAATGTTGTTACAAAGAAGGTTGAGCTTGTAGAGTATTCTGACGAGGCTTCGGAATTTATTAGTAACATATTGAACTCAGAAAAGATCCGTGAGGTACAGATTTCTGAAAGGACCAATGGAACAAAGCAGGCAATCATTATAGTTGACCCTAGTAAAAAGGGGGTTGTCGTGGGAAAGGACGGAAGAAATGCTGAAAAGGCGAGATTGCTCGCAAAAAGATACTTCCAAATCTCAAGCGTGCTTATAGTAAGCCCCGAGCAATCCCCAAATATTCACAATAGGGTGAATGTATAATGGCCAAATCTCCTTTGGGTCTATTTGCAGGTCGGGTCCTTCGAGCAAAAAGGACACGTGCTAGGTGGGCTAACAAATACTACAAAAGAAGAATGTTGATGCTAGACAAGAGGGCTAATCCGTTGGGAGGCTCTCCACAGGCTCGTGGGATAGTATTAGAAAAGGTTGGCATTGAATCCAAACAGCCAAACTCCGCGGTACGAAAATGTGTTAGAGTTCAGCTAATCAAAAATGGAAAATCCGTGACAGCGTTCTTGCCTAAGGATGGGGCTCTAAATTTTGTTGATGAGCATGACGAAGTTGCTCTAGAAGGCATTGGAGGATCTATGGGTGGAGCCATGGGGGACATACCTGGAGTCAGATGGCAGGTTTTTAAGGTAAATGGCGTTTCGCTCAATGAATTAGTCAGAGGTAAAAAGGAAAAGCCGAGGAGATAAAGTTGCCACCCAGAGACCAACCGACTACTCTGTTGTTTAACAAGTGGGACATGCGGAAAATTGAGGTAAACGATCAAGGTTTGCAAAATGTTATATCCCTACATCCAGGGGTCACGATACCTATCACGTTTGGTCGACATGAACACCAGCGAATGAAAAAGGCTGAAGTCCATATTGTTGAGCGGTTAGTAAATAAACTGATGCACTTTGGTAAGCGATATGCTAAGAATACTGGAAGAATGGGGGGGAAGAAGGCACGAATATATAAAACAATGGAAGCAGCCCTTGACATCTTGAATTTGGAGACAGGAAAAAATCCTGTTGAACTACTAGTAAGAGCAGTCGAGAATGCATCACCAAATGAGGATACTACCAGGATAGTATATGGAGGCGTTGTTTACCATGTCTCTGTTGACGTGGCCCCATTGAGGAGGGTAGACTTAGCGCTTCGTTTTATAGCCGAAGGGGTGAGAGAGTCAACTTATTCCAGTCTTCAGTCAATCGAAGAGGTGCTAGCAAGAGAGATCTTATTGGCCTCAGCCAATGACATGTCAAGTTATGCAATAAAGAAAAAGAATGAGCAGGAACGCATAGCAATGTCATCTAGGTGAAAATAAGAGCCTTTTCTAGTTCGTTTGGATAATTGGCTGCATAATAATGTTCCTCAGATGACGCGATCTAAAATCAAAGTTAAATAAAGAGATAATATACTCAAACGATGTCGATGAGCAGCAAGGACGAGTTTCTATTTAAGAAATCAGCATTAATGGGTACAAAATCTGGCAAGGAGATACTAAAACAGGGCATACTTCGGGAAAAGGGATATAAACAATTTCACAAGTATAACAATAATATAGATGAAAGGTTTCAGGACTTTACTAAGCGCTTTCTCCTTTCGCTACATACACAGATAATCTCCGATCCTGATCCCGCCACAACGATGAAGAAGTTCATAGAGGAAACGGCATCCGCGGAAATGGCGCTTGAGGACAACAAGATCTCTGATGTTCGGGCCAGACTGTCAAAACCTGAGCTTCTTGCAGACAGGGTAAATAGAATATTGAATTCAAATTTCGTAAAGATGACATTCCCGGTTTTAGATGCTTTATTTGATGCGGCCACCCTATATTACAAACAGAACTTACCCAGCGAGACCAGAAATGCAATATTAGATGGTCATCTGATAGCGATAGATCTGAGTGAGCCAATGGATAGAATCCTGGATAGAGACGAGGATCTAGAATATTTAGATGACTATAAATTAATGAATCCCTATATTTTGGAGATAGCTAGAGAGAAAATTTCCCAGGGCGGAGATAGCATGTTAAAATCGTTTGAGGAGGGATTCAAAGATGCCAGAATTGGTCAATCTATTGATGCAAGGCTGAAGATGAAGCCAGAATTGATAAACGATGAGAACATGATTGGTTGTTACAAGAAATACAGAGCTATAATGGGAACAACAGGAAGGAATATGGCACTGAACATAAAACCCTTAAGTGAGATATTTAATTTTGGAATGGCAAAGGCGGGAGAGTCTGTTGGATGCGGCAATGAGATCCAAGATGCGATAAAAAATGGCGCAATCAAGTCTCCCTCTTGGCCGCTCTATTTTTTTATTACCACGAACGACGTTAAGAAGTCGTTTGCCCTAACAATCAGAAAAAGTGAAGCTTATTTAAGTGATGCTAAAATGTCTTTGGATATGCTGCCTGCTGACTTTGACTATAGACCTTTTTTGGAATTTCTCTTTCTTACCGTAAGTCACTACAACCAGTACTGGTATAATGACCTTAACCGGAGAGATCTATTCCCATTGCTACACAAGAACTTAAGCTTGCCTCTAAAGATGTAAAAAGCTATTTCAAGTTCTCCACTCGTATGTAACCATTACAACAGGTGACAATCCGGTCTGTGATGTGGACTGACTCTTATAGACCAGTTACAATACAGGACATGGTGGGCAATGAAGAAACAAGAAGCTACGTCGTCAAGTGGCTCCTTAAATGGGTCAACGGCACGAAGCCGTTAATCATGGCAGGGCCCCCTGGCGTGGGCAAGACAACTATTGTACAGGCCATGTCTAGGCAATTTGGATATGACCTGATTGAAATGAATGCGAGCGATACCAGGAATAGGGGGATGCTTATCGAGACAATTCTACCTATCTTGAAGAACAAGTCTCTCATGGCAGAGAAGACTTTGCTCTTTCTCGATGAGATCGATGGAATATCTGGCAGACAGGACATCGGTGGGATCGAATCACTTGTGTTGCTCATAAAGGAGCCGACAGTTCCGATAATCATGGCGGCTAACAGCAGAGACAGTAAGTTGAAGCCGCTTTCTAGGCTATGCAAGGTTGTCGAGTTTGATAGAATTCACCCGAGTTTACTACTCCTTTATCTTGATTATGTCTTAAAGCAGGAGGGAAAGAGTGTTCAGTTCAAAGATAAGTTGACGATTGTAAGGAATGCGAAAGGCGACATTAGAGCGATGTTGAACATGGCCCAATCGTGGATTGCAGGATATGCTTTTGCTCGGGATACAACCTTTAGGACTGATATAGACCTTGCCATAACAAAATTCTTCACGGCACCCACAGTCGAAGCTGCTAGGGAGATTTTGATGAACATAGAAGGAGGGTACCCTGACCCACGATTTACGCAAACACCTGAAGAAAGGAGGAAAGATATCTTGTCAGCTTTTTTTTCCTCAATAGTGTCCGCTAAGCTTGGAGCAAAGGAGATCACCAATGCTCTTAATATATTATCAAATTGCGATCTAGTAATAGGCAGAGTCTCCGAAAGACGACACTGGGGCCTACTGAAATACCTTCAAAATATGATATCTTACGGCCTCTTTTATGAGATAAGGGAAAAAGATCTAACATATAATCAGTATAGCTATCCATGGCAAATCTCGGCACCTGTTTTGGCAAGGCGTCAAGCCCTCAAAGAGTTGATTAACAATCTCGCGGCCAGAACTCATACCTCTGTAAGTGTCTTTGGGTCGACCTATCTGCCCTACCTTTTGACAATGTTGCTGCTGCACAGGGTTGACATCCTTCTGTTCGTCCAGGGGCTAGGCCTGGATGTCAAGGCGGCTGATGCGCTTTCAAAGGAGATCTCTAATTTAAAGCGCAACTTCCCCGAACTGCCCAGGACCTGAAATAGATGTACTACGGTTTATCAGATGAGAACTCTATTGAACCCAAGCGAATCCTGGACAAAGGATTCTTTGGTCATAAGCACTAAAAGAACCCGGACAATTCCCGAGTTGATGCGATGCACTTTGTAGCAATCAGACCCGAATGATGTAGATGTACTAGTATGAATCACAATGTACCATTAGGGGGCGAGCTCTATGAACACCCATAAGGTCTTTTACGAGGGACAATCCTAGGAAAAGAGTCATGTGCTGAAAATAATTACGACTTTTAGCATGTGATCGGTCTGGTTTTTGGATATTTTTGTTGTTTATTTTACTATGAATAGTCTCTATTTGGTATGTACCGACATGATATCAAAAAAGCTTTCAACTTTCGAGTAAATAACCTTTTATGTGTGGGAAAAATTCCAAAAAATTTCGCCACTTATTTCATTGGGAGTCATCCCAAAGGGATGTTTCTGCCCCATGGATTTGCATTCTTGCACTTTTCGCCGCTGATTTTACCGAGGTACGCTAAAAAATGAACAACTAGGTTTTGTCCAAAGCCTAGTTTATGAGTTATAATCGTTTAGAACATTAATTCAAAATCTGATAGCCATTTATTCTATGGGTGGGGTGAGCGGTTATGTGTCGTCCGACTGTCGAGATATACCAGATGACCAACAAAGTCTTTTTGCTTTTATATCTTCACAAACTAAGCGTTTGATTTAAGATTTTATGGTATAGTTCTGAATGAAGCTAAAAGAAGCGCTAGGATCGCCTCGGGTATAGGATTAAGCGAAAGAAAGTGCTCTGGAGGTTATGACAAGGAGCCCTGAGTCATGGTTGAATATCTCCTAGAGTTGATACTTACATGATTCTACATCTCTTGCGGTGGGTGGTAACTAGATAAGCATAATGCAGCCTGCTTACCAGAGTGCATTTACAACAACGGCGAGGTCTTTCCAAAGCGTGTATGCTAGCAAAGAATATTAAAAGCGATTGCCGAAATTCAGCAGTTGGCAAGTGAATACGAACACAACATCGGAAAGATAATCGAGGAAAAAACTCTCAAACTAGAACAGTTGAAGAATAACCATGAGAGCTCTCCTACAGAAATTCAGAGAATTGAAGAAGAGATAGAATCTCTAAGGTCTCTCTTTGATAACTACAACCTTGGCATGAATTACTTCCGTCGAGCCCGCGGAGGCAGGAGCGGACTCAGAGAATAACACATAAACAAGCTTGAACTAGCAGATATTTCTAATCAATTTATATACCTATCTTTTAGGAATATCTACACCGTCATGCATGAGGAGAAAATTAAGAGACTATACGACCTCAAAAGAGCTGCAGAAATAGGCGGGGGAGAAGAGAGGATTGCTGCGCAACACGCAAAGGGAAAGCTGACCGCAAGAGAAAGGATAGATCTTTTGGTGGATCCCCGGTCGTTCTTAGAAATTGACAAATACACTACTCACAGAGGAGAATCCGCGAGCCAAAAATATTCAGGTGATGGTGTGATAACAGGATTTGCACGGATAGACGGCAGGCTTGTGTTTCTGTACGCCTACGATTTCACGGTTTTGGGAGGATCACTTGGTGAGATGGCAGGTAAGAAAATTGTAAAGGTAATGGAGCACGCATTAAAGGTAGGCGCACCTCTTATAGGCATAATCGATTCTGGGGGCGCAAGGATACAGGAGGGTGTACTAAGCTTAGACGGCTATGGGGATATATTCTTCCATAATACGCTCGCATCAGGCACTGTGCCGCAGATAACTGCCAGCATTGGCCCGTGTGCAGGGGGCGCGGTATACTCCCCTGCTATGACTGATTTTGTTATAATGGTTGAGAATGTTGGTCAAATGTTTGTCACAGGACCGGAAGTCGTCAAAGAGGTGCTGAGCCAGGAAGTCTCCTTTGAGGAATTGGGAGGCGCTAGAACCCATGCGTCTAAGTCTGGAGTCGCACATTTTGTTGCTAGAAACGAATTCGAATGTATGGATAAAATTAAAAGGTTACTCTCCTACTTGCCACAGAATAATATGGAAGAACCTCGTTTGTCTGAAACTACTGACGACCCAAACCGAATTGACCCTAACCTCATAAACATACTTCCTGAAAATCCCTATCAACAGTATGACATGAAGAGAATAATTAACTCCATTGTTGACTCGGGAGAGTTTATGGAGGTCCACGAGCTATTTGCAGAAAACATTGTGGTTGGCTTTGGGAGGATGAATGGAAGATCAGTCGGAATAGTTGCCAATCAGCCTTCCTATTTGGCCGGCGCTCTAGATATTAATTCCTCAAATAAGGCTGCACGATTCATACGTTTCTGTGACGCATACAATATCCCCATCGTAACGTTGGTGGATACGCCTGGTTATTTGCCCGGAGCAGACCAAGAACACAACGGGATCATTAGACACGGAAGCAAACTACTGTTTGCTTACTGTGAGGCCACAGTTCCGAAGATAACGTGTATCATAGGCAAGGCCTACGGCGGGGCGTATATAGCCATGGGAAGCAAGAATCTTAGGGCCGATGTCAATTATGCGTGGCCCACTGCCGAAATTGCCGTCTTGGGACCCGAAGCAGCGATCACTATTATCCATAGAAAGGACCTAAAGCAGGCACCGGATGCATTGGCCACAAAGAAGAAGCTTGCTAAAGAATTCAGGGATAAATTTGCTAACCCGTATATCGCTGCAGAGAAGGGTATTATTGATGTGGTCATAGATCCCATGGAAACCAGGCCCTCCATCATAAGGGCCCTGGAGAGCCTGGTTGACAAAAGGGAAATGAGACCACCCAAAAAGCACGGAAACATTAATCTTTAGGAGGACTGATCCGAGATCGTCGACAGAATTTCCTCAATCCTGATAGCGAACAGGGGCGAGATTGCTCTGAGGATAGTACGAGCCTGCAGGCACATGTCAATTAAGCCTATCGCCATCTATTCCGATGAGGACATTAGTTCACTGCACGTGAAGCTTGCAGACGAATGTTATCATATAGGTCCTTCAGCTCCCTCCGAGAGCTATTTGAACATTCATAAAATTATTGAAACCGCGAAGAAGGCAGGTGCAGACGCTATCCATCCGGGATACGGATTCTTATCTGAGAACGAAGGATTTGCAGAGAGGTGCGAGAACGAAAATATAATTTTCATCGGACCAAGAAGTAAGGCTATGGAACTCACGGGGGACAAAATGAAGTGTAAGGCACTAATGAAAAAAGCCAAAGTTCCTACGGTTCCCGGGAGTTTGGACACGGTAGGTGGTGTACAGGAGGCTCTTGATGTTGCAGCCGAAGCAGGATACCCAGTACTGTTAAAATCGGCGTTTGGAGGGGGTGGAAGGTGTATCAGAATGGCTTCCGACGAAGGACAACTCAAGCAGGAATTTGAGATGGCTTCTGCCGAGTCCATGGCAGCTTTTGGTAAGGCGGCACTTTTTGTCGAGAAATACTTAGAAAAGATAAGACACATCGAGTTTCAACTTCTTGTTGACTCTCATGGAAATGGGAGGCATCTTTTTGAAAGAGAATGTTCGATTCAGAGGAGACATCAAAAGCTCATAGAACTTTCCCCTTCCCCAGTAGTCGATGCAAAGACACGAGAAAGAGTAGGAGAGATAGCTGTTAAGGCAGCACAGGCTGTGGATTATCTTAACGCTGGGACTGCTGAATTTTTGCGTGACGAACAAGGGAACTTTTATTTCATAGAAATAAACTCTCGACTTCAAGTAGAGCATCCTGTAACTGAGCTAGTCACTGGGCTTGACCTCGTCAAACTCCAGATAATGATAGCCCAGGGTGAAGAAATTGATTTCAGGCAGGAAGACATCAAGATGCATGGTGCTGCAATTGAATGCAGAATCAACGCGGAGGATCCATTTACTGAGTTTGCGCCCTCAGTAGGCCCTGTTCCTGACTGCAGCTTGCCATATGGTCCTGGCATTAGGGTTGACTCCTACCTTTATCCCGGTTGCACTGTCTCAGGTTATTATGACTCCTTAATAGCCAAACTCATAGCCTGGGGAAGGGACTTCGAGGAAGCACGAATTAGAGAACGAGAGGCTCTCAACGAATTTAGAGTAGAGGGAATCCACACAACTATTCCTCTATACAGAACAATACTAAATGAGCCGAATTTTGTACAGGGTAAACTTTCAACTGATTATCTCGATCAAAATTCAATAATAGATAAGATGAATGAGGCCGCCAAAAACGAGGCTAAGAGATACGCCGATGCAGCAGCAGCAGCCGTTGTGATACATTCCGAATTTGGTCATGACGCCAGCCGGAACATAGCATCTAGAGCTACCTCTCGACAATTTTCTGGTTGGAAGGGACTTGTAGGCGGCAGTAAACGGAGCGTATGAGTTGGATTTAGGAATTAGCAGTCTAAAGGAACCCCGAAAAGCCAGTATAATTCAGACATTGGGCAAGGGGATCCTAATGGTAAAAATAGACGGTAGCACTCACCAGGTTAACTTGCTGAAGGTGTCATCTGATGAGATCGAGTTTATTTTTGATAATAAATACCATAGAGCGAAGGTCGTTCAGTCAGAGGCGCGTGAGATTAGGCTTTTGATCCATCCTGCCCTCATTTCCGTAAGGAAACATCCAGGCATCCAAGAAGTTCTAAAGGGCTCATTGTCTAAAGACGAAAGGGGTGAAGGCGGGGACAAAGACATCAAGAGTCAAATTCCGGGTCGGGTAGTCAGTATTGTCGTCCAGCCTGGATCGGCCGTTAATAAGGGGGATCCTATTGTTGTGCTTGAGTCGATGAAAATGCAAGTTGCGGTGAAGGCCCATAGGGATGGCAACATAAAGCAAATAAAGGTATCCCAAGGGGACACAGTTGCGAGGTACGATATTGTAGCGGTACTGGATTAGGGCGTCAGCACAGTTAATTGTAATGTGGACTTGGCTTAGTCTCATCTATGCTTATCGCTATTTCTGATTTTGCAGGCTGAACTTTATCTCATCATAATTAGGTTCAACCATGGGATTCTCGGAAACCCATTTGTAGCGGACCATCCCATTGTTATCCAGAACAAAGATCGACCTCTTTGCAGCGTTATAATCTTTTAAACTGGCAAGATCCTTCATCACAATGCCGTACTTTCTTATTGTTTCTCGCTTGTAGTCGCTAAGTAAAGGGAAATTTAACTGCCTGTTTTGAGCAAACATTTTATTTGCAAACGGACCGTCCACAGAGATCCCGATCACTTGTGTTCCTATCTGCTTCAGCTCTTGGATATTATCTCTAAAGTTACACATCTCTATTGTACACACAGGAGATTCGGCTGCTGGAAAAAATGCAAGCACAACCTTCCGTCCTCTGTAGTCTGAGAGCTTGTGCATTTTCATATTGATATCTGGTAGTTCGAAGTCTGGAGCCCCTTTTCCTATCTCAACATCAGGATAAAAATTGTTAGACATAATTGAAGAGCAGTAAGAAACTAATT
>JALZGI010000360.1 GCA_030861105.1 Thermoproteota archaeon | reverse complement strand
CTTATAATTCTGTTGTACCTGGAGGCCAATCGACTCGACGACCTTAAAATAAGATCCATAACAGGAATGCGTCTTATCTTTCTCATAAGAAATTCGGTTCTCAAGGCAACTACTTTTCTTTTATCAAGGCTGAGATAACCAATATGACTCACAGGATCCGACAGAAAGAATGATTCCCCATACAAAGACAATTCTTCTTTGGCCCACTGCGACTTGTGAATTTCATATTTATTGTCGAAGACATCCTTTTGATTACTAAATTTCTTAGGAGTGGATATAATGACGCCATTGTTCCTTTGGAGTACACTGGTTATAAGCAACTTTCCTTGCTCCTTATCTAGATGTTCTAGAACATCTAGGATTAGGACCAGATCGTATCTAAAGTCAATTTGGTCTAAGACGTCCATAATGTCCTTATCATAAATCCGATTATAAACAAATTTGTGCAAGGGGGTGATATATCCTTTGAATGCTTCAACTCCATCGATTCTTCTGAGAAATTCTGAATAGTTTCCTCTTCCGTCCCATAATTCCAGATACTCCCGACAAAGGACCCCGTACTTACCAAAGCCTACACCTATATCAAGCACAGAAGCAGGTTTGAGATATACTATCAGCGATAATATCTTCGAAATATGGTAATACTGGCTTGAAGGCAAGGAAATTCTATATGCCTGGTCAATAAATTAATCTTGTGCAGACCAAGTGTCAGCATTGGATCCTTGATAAGTTGACTAAACACTTGTTTACTTTGAAATAGAAAAAATTTAAAAACCCTTACATTTCATTACTTTATGCAATGACATTACCAAAAGGATACGGTTCAAAAACTACCGAGGGTGGAAAACGAAGTTTCAATGACTGGTGGAATACTGTACCCGGCGACTTGAAGGACAAAGCCCGTAGAGGCGACGAATCAAATAAACCGTTGCTAAATCAGGTTAATTATGTCCTTTTGCACCTGCACTTGGCCGGCAAACATGATGTTAAGCCAAGTCACGAGGAGCTTAAGGACTGGCTGCACAGTGGCCAAGTAGACGTTCTCAGAATGAATAAATAACCAACAATCTCGCTGTGACAGCCGTTACTTTTATTTCTAATTTTTCTACCGTCACCAAGGTAATGGCCAAGATGACGTCTCTATCACCTTTACATGATCGTAGGATGTTATTGTGAATCCTATAGGCTATTACTATATCTTGGCCCTCCCATCTAAGAGCTCCATAGTATCCTTGGCTATATCCATTACGGTGTGACTATCAACGTTTGGTTCGATTGAAAGAACAAGAATATTTTTATCCATATAGAATGTTAGCATTGAAATCTTCTCACGTTCAATATATGCGAATCTGGCTCTGCCCATGGTATCGTCAAACCTCTGGCGCATGGATTTTCTCAGAGCAGTCTGGGCCAGATATAATTCGTCATTCTGCTCCTCTGTGATGGAGTCAAGTCCTTTTCTCATACCTCCTGCAATCAGTGTTCCGGCGTCATTTACAACGCCCGCGTACCTTATGTCATCGTGAAGGCTAAAGACTTTCTCACATAACTTCTCGAAGTCCATACCTTAAGAGTATAACAATTCAATATAAATGGTATATGGTCTGCTATCGTATCTTTCCAGATATATCTTGACTGCAGTATTCAAATTAGTTCTTCTATTGATATGGCTCTAGCGCAATACCTGCATTTCAATAACATATTCTCCTTGTCGACAATATCTATGGTAGGTCTGATGTATTCTTCGCTGTTTGTTATGCAATTTAGGTTAGGACATTTAAAAATACCTACTATTGAGTCAGGCAAACTTATCTTGCGTTTTTCTACCAACTTGTAGTCTCTAATAATATTAATGGTTGCGTGAGGCGCTATTAGTGCTAACTTATCGGTTTCATCTTTTTCCAAAAATTTGTTTTCGACTTTTATGATGTCTTTCTTACCGTGTTTACTGCTCGGAACATTTAACGCGACAGTCACCACGTTGCCTTCTCTACCTGTAATATCCAAAACTCGGAGCACGATAAGTGCCTTACCATTTTCTATGTGGTCTACCACCGTTCCATCTCTAATTCTGCGAACAAGAAGCTGGCTTGTGTCTGACATTCAAGACCTGGCTTAAAAGTAGAGTCCCTTTTAATTATGTCTTGCTCAAACACCTATGGATTTCTTCAAATCTCCTATTGGTGTCGTGTGCATATCCTACGCTACTTCCTCATTTCGCTGTACTGACTGTATTATCGGACCAATATTGCAGGGTC
>JALZGI010000074.1 GCA_030861105.1 Thermoproteota archaeon | reverse complement strand
AATTAACGGTCCTGTAGCAGTAAAATCTGATAATAGTCTTGCTAACCTCATCGACTCTTTCTATATATTTGCTGAGCAGATTTTCTTTGATCTTGGGTCTACTTCTCTATCAAAATCCAAACCCATTCATTTTCTACCTTGACTTTATACACTTTTAATGGTTCTTCTGCTGGCAAATTTTGGGGCCTACCATTTTCTAAATTGAAATTTGACATATGTAAAGGACATGTAACAGTCTTTTCGGCCTCGTTTAGAAATCCTGTCGATAAGTCGGCGTATGCATGGGTACATATTCTATCTGTCGCATAAATTTCATTGTCAAATTTTGTTATTAGGATCTTCTTATTCTCGTGGTCAAAGTCTAAGGGATCAGAATTTCTCAGATCTTGGAGTCTACATGCCTTTACCCACATGTTGGATTCATCTTTGTTTTTTGAATTAGCTTCCTAACCCTTATCTATATTTATAATGTTTCTCAAAAATATCTTCTGTCTCCCTATACCTGGATTTTTCCACTTCTAAAATTTGTTCCATGGCCTCATCAGTCTTCAGTATCAGAGCTTTTCCTGACCATTTATTTTCTATCAGATAGTTAATCCAGGCCCTGATAGTTGGCCCCATCTTTCGGGAGAGGGGTTCGAGAAAGCCGCTGACAATTTCACGTTTTGCTAGTTCTCTGTTTAGTCCTCTAGACATCAAGTAAAAGATTTGCGCCTCATCAAGCTGGACAACAGATGCTGAATGTGTAGCTTTTACTTCATTAGTTTCAATTTCCAATCCTGGAATTGCATCCGATTTCGCTCCCTTATCGAGCAAAATCGCGTGACCAGCCAAGTAAGATTCTGATGCTTTAGCATGTTTGCCTATCTTTATCATACCCTTAAATAGGGATTTAGAATTGTCTTTCATTACCGATTTGACTAAGACTCTTCCTCTAGAGTTTTGACCCTTATGTATCAGGTTCGAAGTTACGTCAAATGATTGATCGTGTACTCCAAAGACTATCTCTAAATCCTCGGCCGTGGAACCTGATTCTTTCATTATACTGTCTGTTTTATATCTTGATTGCTGTGCTCCAAAAAGTCCTAAGTACCAAGCCATCTTTGCATCTCTACCTACGAAGGCCTTCCTATTAGAAAAATTGACTGCTCTTCCTGCCATTGATTGTAAGCTGACCATGTCAAGACGGGAGTCTTGTCCGAGGTGACATTGCACCAGCTCAAAAAATGCTTGTTGTATGTCCTGCGTCTCTGTCTTTCCACGTTCATTGACCTGAGCCCCAAGATATGATGGAGAGTATATTTCCTGGATGACTGTTGCCTTAGAGCCAGCATCAGCAATAATAATATTCTGTGATATTGAGGAGGCTCCGTCATCACTCAGAGAGGTTATTATTCGCAGAGGAATATCAAGCGAGATATTTTTAGGGACATAGATAAAAACGCCTGTTCTAAAGGCGGCTGCCTCAAGTGCAAGGAATTTATCTTCGCTATAATGCAACTCGTTTGTAAGCAGCCACTGTTTGATAAGATCGCCGTGTCCTTGTAAGGAATCCTTCAAATTGGAGACAATTACTCCTTGGTTTGAAATATCTTTAGGAATACTTATTCGGTTGATTGAATTGCCAATTTGAACTATCGTAGCGTCCTCATATCCTAATTCACTTAATCTGCTTTCCAATTCCTGGTGTGGCCTTGTGTGCGAGGCTGACTCTTTACCGTTTGGAAGATAGATCCTTTCTGGCTGAATACGATTTACATCAGAATATTTTGTGTATAACGGGGAAACCTCCGAGGGAAGAGATGAATAATGAGAAAATGCTTTGTTTCGTAATGCAGCAAGCCATAAAGGATCGTTGCTCTCTTCGATTATAGACTCAATATAATTATCAGTTATTGTGGATAAGGTTATCAATATTCAGACCCTCTTCCAAAAGGATATAAAATATGGAATATTGTTCTATAGGGGGCGACCCAATTGGTATCTATCTATCCTACGGATCCTTCCATTTCCATTTTTACAAGTCTGTTTAGTTCCACTGCATATTCCATTGGTAATTCCTTTGTGAAGGGTTCCATAAATCCCCCTACTATTAATGAGAGGGCATCAGATTCAGAAAATCCCCTACTCATTAGATAAAAGATTTGGTCTTCTCCTATTTTCCCTACAGTTGCTTCATGGGAGATAGTTGCATCTTCTTCGTTCACCTCTACATAAGGATAGGTATCAGTTCTTGAATTTTCATCTAATAGAAGCGCATCACATCTAACATTTGACTTGACGCCTGTAGATCCCTTTGCTACATGCAATAATCCCCTATATGTTGTCCTACCGGAATCTTTACTAACTGATTTGCTCGTAATCCTTGAAGTTGTATTGGGTGCCAGATGTACTGCTTTGGCCCCTGCATCCTGATGTTGTCCAGAACCAGCAAATGCAACTGATATGACTTCTGCATGCGCATTTCTTCCGAGCATATACACTCCCGGATACTTCATAGTTAGTCTGCTACCAAGGTTTCCGTCAATCCATTCGACCGATGCGTTCTCATATGCATATGCTCTCTTAGTTACTAAGTTATACACATCCTTACTCCAATTCTGTATAGTAGTATATCGAATCTTGGCTCCCCTCTTAGCGATTAACTCAACTACTGCAGAATGTAGCGACTCGGTAGTATATACTGGAGCAGTACATCCTTCTATGTAGTGAACTTCGGAACCCTCGTCTGCTATAATCAATGTTCTTTCAAATTGACCAATATTTTCTGCATTAATTCTAAAATATGCTTGGAGAGGAAGGTCGACCTTTACATTTGGCGGAACGTATATGAAAGAGCCACCAGACCAAACAGCACTGTTTAAGGCTGCAAATTTATTGTCTTCTGGTGGTATAACCTTTCCAAAATGCTTTCTCATAAGTTCAGGGTGCTTTTTTACCGCGCTATCCGTGTCTACAAATATTACTCCTTTCTTTTCTAAATCTTCCCTCAAATTATGATAGACAACTTCTGATTCGTACTGGGCACCAACTCCTGCAAGGAATTTTCTCTCTGCCTCTGGAATTCCTAGCTTTTCAAAGGTATTCCTAACTGATTCGGGAACGTCATCCCAACTTTTACCCTGCTTTTCAGCTGCTTTCGCATAATAATATATATTCTGAAAATCAATTTTTGATAAATCGCCCCCCCAATTGGGCATGGGTTTGCTCATAAAAACCTCATAAGATCTCAATCTAAAATCTCTCATCCATTCTGGCTCTTCTTTTAACCTGCTTATCTCTTCAATAGTGCCTCTCGATAGACCTTTTCTACTTAAATACACATATAATTCGGTGGAGTCTTTAAAGTCGTATTTGCTATAATCCATATTGAGCTCTTCGCTTGTCATCGATGGATATAACGCTGTTATGTATTATATATATTTTGATGGCTGTTTTGTGTAAAGTGTGTGTCATTAGGCCCATTTCCTCTGTTTTACGCTCATTGTAAAAAATCGTCGGGTTATTGAACGATTTCTATGAAAAGGTTTTCCGCCAACGAGCTCAAAAAGTTATTGCTGAACGCTTATCTAGCTAGACATATCGTATTTTGACAACCACAAGATCAATATAAAATATGCCTTTGCTTTAGCATTTTATCATCGCAGCATATGTAGCATATATAAGAGGAAATCATATGTGATACCAAATGCTAAGTTAACCTTCCAATACGCAGGTTTCTAGAAGGAGAGATTTTTTTTCACGGCTTCGAAAGCTCCTCTAATTGTATGGATTTCTGCTGTAGTAGCTTGGACTCCTTGCCTTTCTAATTCCTGCCAAGTTAGAGGTCCTATTGCTATAATTATTTTTATCCCATTTATTTCGTCTTGTACATTTGATAGCCGATGATTATTCTTAAGTATCCTAATGAATGCTCTTACTGAGGATGCACTCGTAAATATGATACAATCTACCATTCGCATAGATAGGAGCGAAACAAATTCCTTCCAAACATCGCTGGTGCCTGCTTGAGAAGCCTTAACACTATACACAAATACTTCATCTACATTTTTCATACCCAGGAGTAGGAGCGATTTCTTGAACGACGAGTCTGACTCGTTACTCCTAGGTATAATGATGCTCTTTCCCTTTGTTGAGTTGACGTCTTTTTTGAGCATTTTAATTAATCCTTGTGTAGAATAATCCTCTGGCACTGCTTGTACTTTTACTCTTAGGTGTTCAAGCCTCTTTCTCGTGTTTGGCCCTATCGCTATTATTGTTCTGGAATTCAGCACTGATATCAATTCTTCGAAATTATTAGTCCTATGGGCGAGAGCGAATAATACGTCTACAGCATTTGAACTAAGAAATGCACAGATTTCGTGTCTGCCCAAATTAATCATTTGGATAAATTTCCTTACAACTTTAGGATCGCTAGGGACTATTTCAATTGTGGGAAGAGCTATTAGTCTTCCACCCTCTGAGGTCACACGGTCTGAATACTCTTTGATCGATCGTCCACTTGTGGTAATGGCCATTATTTTTCCCTTGTATTTAGAGGACAAATTGAATTTATGATTTAATATGAAGCCAAGAAATCTTCTCTTGCAAGGAGACAACCTTGCCAACTATAATTATTGCAGGAGGTGTAACCTTTGCCCTTTCTGATACATCTGCAATAGTTTCAAGAGTACCCTTGACAACTCGTTGTCTTTCAGTCGTACCCCTTTCAATTACTGCAACATCTGTGTTCTGGCTCATACCAGCCTTAATTAAATCTGAAGAGATCTGCCTTAACCTTCCTACTCCCATCATTATTACTATTGTATCCACAGCTTTAGCTAATCTTTTCCACTTCACTACTGGTTCTGTCTTATCCACGGATTCATGACCAGTAACAATGACGACAGAAGAGGAGTATTGTCTATGTGTCAGAGGAATCCCGGAGTAAATAGCCGATGCAATGGGGGATGTAATGCCCGGAACTACTTCATACTGAATATTATGTTCCCGCAAATATTGTGCTTCTTCCCCACCCCTTCCAAAGATAAAGGGGTCACCTCCTTTCAAACGCAAGACCCGATTACCTTTTTTTGCGTACTTTAACATAAGACGATTCGTCGTATCTTGATGACTGGTGGGGTCACCTGATTCCCTGCCGACGCAGATTTTTTTGCATAATTTAGGGATTTGTCTGATTATCTTGTTTGATACCAGTTTGTCATATAGTACTACATCACAGGTCTTGAGTAACTTTGCAGATTTCAAAGTTAGTAAGCATGGGTCTCCTGGTCCGGCTCCACAGATAAACACTTTTCCAGCCAATCTCTTCCGCAGATCACATTTTGTTCCATTTTTGAACCGCATCGCGCCAACCTCGGGCCAAGTCCAAAGCCCCACTCTTGATAAGCAGTTCCCCCATTCTCAGCCCAAGTTGTTTCGCATTTCTGCTATCACTTCTTTTGGTAAGATTGATGCATCTGGTTCCATCTGCGGAAAATATACTGGCGTTTAGGCTAATGTAGGATGAAGATGGTACCTTTGATAACTTGTTCAATCTTTTTCTGGCTCTAGACCTAGGAATTATATCTTTGTGGGAAACTGCTACGGCTCCCACAGGGAAGCGACATCCACCTTCTATTCGTTCTAATAAAGCATGTTCGGCCTCAAACTCATTTCTTGATTGAGGATCTTCGATTTTTTTTAGCAGTTCCATTAATTCGCAATTATCACTCCTGCATATCACAGCCAACGAGCCTTGCCCTGGCGCGGGAACGAAATCCTTCAGGTCGAATCGCTGGACTATGCTGCTCTCTAGTCCAAGTCTAAGGAGGCCTGCCTCTGCAAGAATAATTCCGTCGTACTCTCCTGAGTTTGTTTTGCCTATTCGTGTTTCCACGTTTCCCCTTATGGGTCTAACATCTAAATCCGACCGCAGCCTAATCAGTTGTATTGCTCTTCTAAGACTGCTCGTCCCAATAATAGCACCAGTCTTAAGACGCTTTAAGCTGATCTTATTGTGGGTAACCAATACATCATTTGGCCGAGATCGTTTCGGAATACTTGCTATGGTAAGAACATCTGGAAGATCAGACGGAATATCCTTCAAACTATGAACTGCGAAATCAACATGATTTCTAATAACTGCCTCATTTATCTCCTTTTCAAAGATTCCTTTTCTGTCAATAGTGAATAATGGTCTTTTATCCACATCCCCTTTCGTCTTAATAGTTAAAATACTAAAGTGGATAGTGGGAAAAAACCGCCTCAGGGCCTTCACTACAATTTCTGTCTGAGCAATTGCTAGCTTGCTGCCTCTAGTTCCCACCGTTAACTGTTTTAGCATATTTTGTCCTTCACTTTTTGTAATGCGTTAGAATAAGACTCTATTGTCTGATCCACGTCTTCTTCGCTATGTGAATAAGAGACGAAGCATGTCTCGAATTGTGAGGGGGGTATAAATATGCCTGAATATAGCAATTCATGGTACATCATCTGAAATAATTTAAGATTGGTTGTTTTTTTGATATTTGAGTCCTTTACTTCATCACGATTGAAGAATAACTGGAACATCGACCCTATAGAGTTAAGAACGAACTCAAGCTTGTGTTCTTGCATTGCATCGCGTATTCCCTGAGTTATACTGTCACACGTCTTTGCAATTCTAGGGTATATCTCGTTCTTTTTTTCAATTAAGGTCCTAACAGTTGAGAGGCTTGCAGCAACGGACGCGGGATTCCCAGCAAATGTGCTCGCTTGATATACTTTTCCCTTGGGAGCAAACTGTTCCATTAAATCCCTCCTCCCTGCGATAGCCGCGATAGGGAATCCGTTTCCCATTGCTTTTGCATATGTTGCAAGGTCTGGTCGTATTCCAAAGAACTCACTAGCCCCTCCTAAGGAGAGTCTAAATCCAGTTATTACTTCGTCGAATATTAGAACAATATTTTCTTTTTGTGTTATCTGTCTTATACGACTAAGATAATC
>JALZGI010000060.1 GCA_030861105.1 Thermoproteota archaeon | reverse complement strand
GAGCCTTCACAAGAGGAAATGTTTCTGATCGAGAGCCTGCTAGAAGAGCGTGATAGACTAAGACGAGAACGTAAATTTGGAGATTCTGATATCATAAGAAAAAAACTAAATGATGAATATTCTGTTAGGTTGATAGATCATAGAGCAAGAACAATATGGATGAAAATGGAGGTCCCTCATTAGGATTTGCAATCAATCATGCCATCTGTCGTCGCATTTATGCAAAGAAATCTTAAAATAACTTACGTAGACCATCCTATGTAAAGGCGGGAGATGGAAATTAGCTCTCACAGAAGTTGCGCTCTATGTAAATCTGACTTACCCCAAGGTAACAACATAAGCATTTGTGGTGAATGTATAAAGGTTGCTGACTGTTGCAACGGGCTTGAAGATCTTTCCGAATGACTACGATGGGCAACAGCCTATTCCACCATCTTCAGCGTGTCAGAAAGAGTAATTATTCCAACGACGACTCCTCTTTCGCTTACTAGAACACATTTTGCGAATCTAACCAAAGGAATGAGAGCGTTGGCTGGCATACCTTCGTCAACAATTGGCGGGGGCGGATCCATCATTGAGGATACTTGCATCTTACTCAGTTGTTTCTCCTCCTTCTCTATCATACTTCTTGCTAATCCATCCTCGCTGATAAGACCGATGACACGGCTACCTTCAAACACAGGAACCTGACTTATGAAGCTGCTCCGCATTTTTGTGATAGCTGTGTGAAGAGATTCATCTTTTTGAACATAGATGAGTTTCTTGCTGCAAATGTCAATCGCTTTTAATGAGTGCTTTTGCTCCAGGGAATTTAGTTTTTCAAAAATTCTTCTAGCGGTTTCATAGCTAGGTTTGCACCTGCCACACTCTATCTGATTTATCATGGACGTGCTGACGCCAGAAAGGTCGGCAAGCTTCCTCTGAGTGAGACCCAAACGTCTCCTAGTTTGCCTGATATATTCAAGGGTTGGCAGCATCGCAGGTTTGGTCTCCATTTATCATTCAGCCAGTCTTATATTATTGATCTTGGGCTGGGGTCCAGAAATGAGCCATTGGCGTCTTGAAATTGAATAGTAACACCTTCGAAAATGAAACCTTATATTAAGAACTGGCCATTTTTTAGCATGGTGACGGTTAGTAAGGGAAATTCTAGTAAGAACTGGGACTCAGTCAAGAGATACAAACTGACAAAAATGCTCAACCAGCTGGGAAATATATCTGGTCATGGCACTGAACTTGTAACAGTATATGTTCCCCCTAAGAGACCATTATACGACGTTATAGCCCAGCTCAAGAACGAAGCAGGAACCGCTTCAAATATCAAGTCTGATCTTACAAGGACGCATGTACAAGATGCCCTGAGCAGAACGATCGAGTATCTGAAACTATTTAAGGAAACTCCTGAGAATGGCCTGGTTATCTTCTGTGGAGCGATCCCTAGCCCCCGTGGGTTTGGTAATGAAAAAATAGAGATCTATCCTGTCCTTCCTCCTAAGCCTGTTCAAATCAACCTTTACAGATGCGACGATCACTTTTGGATTGACCATTTAAAGGATATGATGAAAGACGACAAGGCAATGGGAATTTTGTCGATCGACACCCAGGAAGCAGGACTGGGAATACTGACAGGAGACAGATGGGAAGTACTAGACTCGCTGACGTCGGGGGTGTCGGGTAAGCACAGACAGGGTGGGCAGTCTGCACGACGATTCGAGCGCCTTCGAGATAACGAGCTAAATGAGTATTATCATAGAGTGGCGGAGCATGCACAGAAAATCTTTATCGACCAGTTTAATGTAAAAGGTCTTATAGTAGGGGGCCCAGGCCCGACCAAAGAAAATTTTCTGAGGGAAGAATACCTTGACTATAGGCTTCAGAAGAATGTAATCATAACTATGGATACCTCGTATTCAGGTGGGGAAGGTGTCAGGGAAATAATAGATAAAGTCAACGAACAAGGTGTAATGACAGAATATCGTCTCATGGAAGAAAAGAAAATAGTAAAAAAGTTTATGAGCGAAGTTTTTTCAAACAGGGGATTAGGAATTTATGGCGTCAGGGAGGTCAAAAATGCGGTAGAATCCGGGATCGCCGACATTGTTATCGTCGCAGATAATGTAGGCTACCTACTACTGGAGTCAAAGTGCAACAAATGCGAACGTCTTGACCAAATGGTCATTGAGAGGGCATCATTGGTCACTAGCAAACAAGAGATTATGGCTAAACCATGTCCCGTCTGCGGATCCGCTGACTACGAAATAAGCGAAAAGGATATTGTTGAACATCTTGAGGAATTGACCGCTGTATCTGGCACGAAACTCGAAGTCATATCATCTCAAACCGAGGAGGGCAACCAGTTATCTAGTCTTGGAGGAATCGGGGCGATTTTACGATTTAAACCTGTCAACTACATGCATTGAGTAGCTTTAAATCTTTTACAAAGTTAGTCTATAATCATGTCTGGAGAAGGTATTCATGGCCAACAAGGCCAACAAGCCAAGGTCATGATTATTGAAGATGACGAGGACATCCTTCTCCTTTACAAGGACTACCTTAGAAGGAAAGGGCATACTATTATTGCAAGCTCAACTATTGCAGATGAAGCACTTAGCGATTATGACATCTACAGGCCCGATCTCGTAATAGCTGATTTCAAACTTCCTGGACAAAAAAATGGGTTACAGGCAGCTGCTGAAATTCTTTCCAAGCACCCAAGAGCCAAAATATTGATCATTACGGCCTTTGAGCATGTAAGAGAAGAACTGGACTCAAGTGGTTTGCCCAGGGACAATATCACAATGCTAATAAAACCAGTCAAGTTGTCCCGCTTGAATGAAATTGTTTCAAGACTTTCAAGCAACCAAGCACCCAGTATTTAGACGTAATAACACGAAAAATCAGCTCCTGTACTGGCTTATCTCTGTTCTCTTATAGGCATCCAATGCTGATTGAATTTTATGTGCCGTCTGCACCATCTGCTCAGGGTTACCTACAGTCCTGATAGGCCACCTGCCCTCTTGGCTATCGTTTGTAAACCTGGGAACAATGTGCACGTGAACATGAGGAACTATTTGATTTGCTGCCCTTCCGTTATTCTGCCCGACACTAAAGCCATCAGCATTTACCGCTGAAGTGATTGCCTTTGAGATCATATGAACAACCGAATAAAGGCTTCCAACCTGATATGGGCTCATGGAAAGCAAGTTTTCATGGTGAAGTTTTGGTATCACAAGGGCATGTCCCAAATTGAGGGGGTATTTGTCCATTAAAGCAATATGGTCGTCGTCTTCATATATTATGATGGCTGGGAGTTTGCTATTAACAATTGAACAAAAAAGGCAAGGGCGAGCCATATTATGTTAAAAACCAGTTGAAGCATTTTATAGGTTTTTAGCACTGTCAGATCCAGGCTGCTTGTTATAGATCCCGGGCAAGATGCTAGTATTGCTCAATTTAAATATATCATGAACTCTTAAGGTACGACATGGCTGAAACCATAGAGCTTGAAAACTTTAGTGTCATTTTTTCTTTTCACTGTCCGAAGTGTGATTATCTTAATGAAGAAGTATCTTCAAACGATCTGCTAAGCGGTAATTCCGAATGCGGAATGTGCGAAACAGTTTTTAAGGTTGAAGGGCTCGAGGCCGTGAAAATTTCGGCAACCCTCGATTGAACTGATTGGGAAAAGTTTTTAGACAAAGAATTTAGGGCACCCTGAAGAGTTATTATTATTATTATGAATCTTAGAAGCAGGGAGACTATTAGTGGGGCTGCCAGGGCTCCGCATCGCGCTATGTACAAAGCGATGGGACTAACCGATGATGATCTTGCAAAGCCGCTCGTGGCTGTGTGTTCTACCTGTAACGAGGCTACGCCATGTAACATCCATCTAGGAAGGCTAGCGCAATCAACAAAGCATGGAGCCAGTGAAAATGGGTGTACTCCCAGAGAGTTTACCACTATTGCAGTTTCCGATGGTATAGCAATGGGCCATGAAGGAATGAAGGCATCCCTGGTAAGTCGTGAAATCATAGCAGACTCTATCGAGATAATGATGATAGCACATCAATATGATGCAATAATAGGAATCGCAGGTTGTGATAAAAGCCTACCTGGGACTCTGATGGGTCTTGCTAGGGTAAACGTGCCTGCCATATTCCTGTATGGCGGGACCATTTTGCCTGGTAGGTGGAACAATTGCGACGTGACGATCCAAGATGTCTACGAGGCCGTGGGAGCATATGACGTCGGGAAATTAAGCCTGCAGCAACTTGTCAGCTTGGAAAATGTCGCGTGTCCATCGGCAGGTTCTTGCGGCGGGATGTATACGGCAAACACAATGGCTTCTGTTAGTGAAGCTCTTGGTATGTCCCTGCCTGGAAGCGCTTCTGCTCCTGCCGAAAGTGATAAAAGGACAATTATCGCGGAATTAACGGGAAAATCGATTTCCTCCCTCATAGAAAATGATATCAAGCCCAGGGATATCCTGAGCTTTGATGCGTTTGAAAACGCTATATCGATCGTGAATGCAATAGGCGGTTCCACCAATGCGGTTTTACATCTTATTGCACTCGCAAGAGAAACAGGCATTAAACTCCAGGTTAACGATTTTGAGAGAATAAGAAAACGGACACCACATATCGCCGATTTGCGTCCCGGAGGGAAGTACGTGATGGCCGACCTGGATAAAATCGGGGGCGTCCAGTTAATACTTCAAAAGTTGCTCAAAGTACGGGTCCTAAATGGAGACACGCTAACCGTCACAGGGAAGACAATGAGAGAAAATCTCTTGTCTGCAAGCTTCCCACTGGGGGTCGATTCCGGTAAAGTAGTAAGGGAGATGGACAAACCGATAAGCAAGGAAGGGACCCTGAAGATCCTCCGTGGTTCTTTGGCGCCAGAGGGCGCTGTAGTCAAAATCACAGACCAGAAAAACATAGTCTTCAAGGGGAAAGCTAGAGTATACAACTCAGAAGAGGCTGCATTTGTAGCGATATCTAAGAGGGAGATAAAAAGGCGCGATGTACTCGTAATAAGATACGAGGGCCCAAAAGGAGGGCCTGGAATGAGGGAAATGTTATCAGCAACGGCTGCACTGGTTGGCCAAGGAATCTCCGATCGAGTTGCGATGGTTACAGATGGCAGGTTTTCTGGAGCTACAAGAGGCCTTATGATTGGACATGTTTCACCCGAGGCAATGGTAGGCGGCCCTATTGCTCTGGTCAAGGAGGGCGATGAAATTACTATAGATATTAAGCGAGGAATGTTGAATTTGGAAGTGAGTCAATCCGAAATAGAGGGGCGAAAGCGGAAATGGCGCCCTAAGAGGCCTCAGTACAAGAACGGTGTTTTGGCCAAGTATGCAACTTTGGTTGCGTCTGCATCAGAAGGAGCAGTAACACGCCCCATCCTCTAAGAAGAGACCTGCGCAAACCGCATAACTCTACTGACTTGACTTCGGTGAAACCTGTCCATTGACACAAATTAGACAGCCCTAATTCTAACGGCTGGACGGACATCCAGTCATCTATAAATTAGCATATCCAATCCGTCTTCAATATATGATAAGAATAGGACTAGTGGGGAAGACCAACACAGGGAAAACGACCTTTTTCAACGCGGCGACTCTCGCTAGCGCTGAGATATCGAATTATCCTTTCACAACGAGATATCCTTCTACAGGCAATACCAATGCTATAACAATATGTGTACACAGAGAGTTCAATATTCAAGACAACCCCAGAAACTCCCGTTGTATTAATGGCTGGAGATATATCCCCCTAGAACTGATCGACCTTCCTGGACTCATTAAAGGAGCATGGGAAGGAAAGGGACTTGGAAATCAGTTCCTGGCCATAGCAGCCCAGTCAGATGCTCTTATCCATATTGTGGATATTTCAGGAAGCATAGACTCTGCGGGTAAAGTCGCTGAGTCAGGGACGGGGGATCCGATTGCAGATGTGGGGGATGTTGAAGAGGAGCTTGCTATGTGGTATCTTAAGTTGCTGGAAGGTAACAGGGACAGAATTTCTCGAGCAATCAAATCAGGTACAAGCATTGAAAAGGCAATCGCGGATGTTCTACAAGGCGTTGGAGTAAGAGAAGAGCATGTGAGACTAGCGATGGATAATAATTCATTGTCGAGTATTGAATTTGACCAGTACGGCGCTGAAAAAATCAAGACTTTTTCAGGGAGTCTAAGAACTATATCCAAGCCAACGTTGATACTAGCCAATAAAATCGATCTCCCCTTTTCAGCTAATAACTTTAAGAGATTGAGAGAAAGATACAAGGATTTCTTAGTGATACCCTCTAGTGCCGATGCCGAGCTCACACTAAGGAGAGCCGAAGCTCGGGGCTTAATTGTATACAACCCTGGAGATGAACGATTTGAGATAAGTAATGATGAGCAGTTAAATGATAAACAAAAGTGGGCTCTTGATTTTATCCGAAGAGACATTCTAGGTGAATACTTAAGAACAGGGGTACAGTTCGCTATCAACGTGGCTGTCTTCAAGTTACTAAGCATGAATACTGTATACCCTGTTGCAGATCCTAGGAAACTATCAGACAAGGAGGGGAACATACTCCCCGACGTTTATCTAATGAAGTCTGGCTCTACGCTAGAAGATCTCGCTAGGACGGTCCATACTGACTTGGCAGCAAACATTCTCTACGGAATCGACGCCCGTGACGGACTTCAACTTCCGCGTAATTATTTAATAAAGGATAGAGACATTTTGTCGATAGTCTCTGGTAGAAAAAGGAGAAAAGAAGTACGCTCGCCCCAGCTCAAGCTCCAAAAGACCTAATCAATCAAGGACTAGGATTGTAAGTAACATCATGTTTTCATATACAAGGTGTGAAGAACTCAGATCGCGATTAATCCAAGCAGCTGATGATCAGCGGCAAGAATCGATCTTACTCTCCGGGGGATTAGATAGCAGTATTCTTGCCAGTATAATCAAGCCTCTAAACGCAATCACAGTAGGCCTGGGGCCCGAAGCCGAGGACCTTTCCTTTGCCGCTGGTGTCGCCAAGATGTTTTGTAGTAGACACATACGGGTCGTCATTAACGAGCAAACTTTGCTTGCGATTATGAACAAGCTAGTTTCGCTCATGAGGACTTTTGATCCGATTGAAATCAGAAATTCAGCTGTTTTGTATGCTGGTATTGAGGAGTCGGTGCGTCGTGGTTATAAAAGTGTCATAACTGGAGACGGTTGTGATGAATTGTTTGCAGGTTATGACTACATGAGACGTTTTGATGGAAGGCTACATGAACTAGAAAATGAACTACATAGGATATGGAAAATAATGCATTTTTCTTCACAAACTATTGGTCGAGAGCTAGGAGTTGATGTCAGCTCGCCATTTCTGGACAATATGTTTCTTGAATATGCAAAGGTAATGAAAACTTCAGAAAAAATTGGTTTTTACGACGGTAAAAGATGGGGGAAGTTCATTCTGAGAAAATGCTTCGAGAAAGACATAGGAAAAGGGGTCGCATGGAGGGAAAAAAAGGCTCAGGAGACAGGAGCTAACATAACCATGATTTCTTCTATTATCAATGAAGCTTGTAGTGACAAATTATATAGAATAGAGAAAAATAATGCTATGCATGAAGGTGTAACAATAAGAGATAAAGAACATCTTTATTATTACTTACTGTTCAGACGAACATTCTCTCCTCCTATGTTACTTGACAAATCGTTTATTCGCAGATGCCCAAAATGCTTAGGTCCTTTTTTCTGGAAAGGCAGTTATTGCAGAACATGTGGTTCATATGGCATAGAAGCCGTTTCGCGATAGGGTAACGCCACAACAGAAACAGAGAAACAAACCTTGTCTTTAGCAGGTTTCGATTATTATCATTAATAACAATCGTAACGATATATAATGCTTGGGCATTGCTTTCCTCTAACAATTATTATCAATTTATAGAGGCAGCCTACATCATGTCTCACTTTGTGGCAATGACATAAATCTGCTTTTTGATCCTTGAAATTGTAGGATAGCTATAACCTTTCTGTCTATACGATTTTATCATTGATTTCCAGTTTTTTAATCTCCATTCTGCTTGACTCTTGCTAAGCAACCTAGTCTCCTTCTTGACTGTGCTTTTTCTCCCAGGCATTAGGTAGCCGCCAGAAACAGCCCTGCTACGATTGAACGCAAACCGTAATCCAAACAGGATCATATCAGGAGGTAGGTAGCCAATATATCTTTTCAATTCTCTGTGTTGTTCCTCAGAAAGCCGTAGACGGAAGACATATTCTTTCATCGTCCTAATTGGGCTAAAATCATTATATATTTCTAAACTCGAGTTCTGAAATATCATGCTTCCAATGGAGAGTGGTGCGTTGTTACCGTTCGCTAAATGATGAGTTTTGACACTCTCCGAGTTTTTTCGAGGCAAAGGATAGCAAAATCAAGGTCCTCTCTTGTGTGCTCTGCGGTAATCGACACTCTCAACTGGGCATGACCTCTTCTTACAGTCGGATATCTTATCGCCTGCACAAAAATTCCCATTTTCAGGAGTTGCCTAGCGGCTCTGGTGGATAATTCTTCATTTCCAATGATGATCGGAATTATTGGACTTGCAAATTCTCCGGCCGTCATATCGAGATTTCTTAAGCACTTCACAAAGTAATTGATATTCCTCCAAAGCCTCTTTTGCCTTAAGCCCTTTGATGCTACCGATATCGCGGCTGTTGCCGCCCGACACATATGAGATGGAATAGCTGAAGTATAAATGAATTGCCTTGAACTGTTTATTAGTAATTCTCTTAAGGCGTATGAGATAGCCGCGTATCCTCCAAAACACCCAATCGCTTTGCTGAGGCTACTTACGTGGACATCAATGAATCGTGACACTCCAAGCAGATCTGCCGTTCCAGAATACTCCTTTGGACGGCCAAAAATGAAATCCCCATGGGAATCATCAAGCATCATAATGGCTTTTGCTTTTTTTGCTAGCCTGCAGATATCACTTAATCTAGCAATATCACCGTTCATACTGAAAACCCCCTCTGTGACAACAAGTTTTCTTTTTGAATCAAGGTTGCTGTCCGAGGAAATAATCTCCTGCAGGCTGCTGATATTATTATGTTTGAATACTCTAACTAACGCGCCACTGAGTCTGCATCCATCAATAATGCTGCTGTGATTTAGCTCGTCGCTATATATTATCGAGTCCCTATCCGCCAACGTGGTCAACACCCCAATATTTGCCATATAGCCAGTAGGGTAGACTAACGCAGAACCAACCCTGCGATGAGCGGCCAATCTCTCCTCAAGTGTATGAATATCAGACGAACTGCCAGATAAAAGCCTAGAACTGCATTGAGATATTTGGCCTAGGCTCGCTTTGGCAGCCTTTAACACTATTGGATGTTGTGAGAGACCCAAATAGTCATTAGAGGAGAAGTTAATGGCACGGTGCCCGTCTACCTCTATCACCATGTCCTTTACAAAAGATATTTTCTTCATTTTTCTGTAGAGATTGTTCCTTCTTAATTCTACTAACTTCTCTCGAGCAAATTTCATTTTCGTCATCAACAATATCATTCAGAAACTTCGATTACAATTTATTTGATGCGTAATAGGTTAGGGCAGAAAGAATATCTTCCTCAATACCCGGGTATTTTATCCCTTGGATCCACTTTTACGACATGCAACTTGGCATTTGAAGTTAATACAATTAATTAAATTAAATTAAATAGCCCTTTTGTAAACCGGTTTGCATATACTGTGTATGATCGATCCTTCCAAAGAAAGATACAAGAACACTCCAGCCCTGTAAACTGACTCCTAATCTACCTGTAAGCTGCTTTCAAAACTCGAGTTTAGAAAGAAGACTTTCTAAATGAACGAGACATCGATTATATATGCGATAGACAATCCCTACTTGCGTGACTGATTACGAAGACGTATCCTTCATACGAGAGAAGATGGACAAAGTACTCGAAGGGGGCGAACTTGAATTTGAAGAGGCTGAACGCCTTCTTCAGACAGAGAATACCGCGACGCTTTGTAGCTGCGCCAATATTATTACCAAAAGGCTTGCGCAAGACGTAATAGATATAGAGGCGCTAGTTAACGCTAAGGCCGGTAGATGTCCCGAAGACTGTTCCTTCTGCGCTCAATCCGCCTTTTATGATAAACGTTCTGGTATAAGCAAATATCCTCTTCTATCTAAGCATAATATCCTCGATCAGGCGATAAAAGCTCAGAACAGTGGCGCTAGCAGCTTTTGTCTCGTATGTGCTTACCGTAGCCCCCCGGATGAAGATTTCGAAAAGATTTGTGACTGCATAGCAGAAATAAAGAGAACACTGAGAATTAATGTAAATGTCTCTTTAGGTTTTATCACGCGCGAAAAAGCAAGAAGGCTCAAGACCCTAGGAGTCAAGCGTTACAATCATAACCTAGAAGCTTCAGAGACCTTCTTTCAACAAATATGTAGCACGCACGACTTCTCCGACCGACTAAGAACCGCTAGAATCGTGAAGGAGGAAGGCCTTGAACTGTGCTGCGGAGGGATAATAGGAATGGGAGAGACCGCCGTGCAACGAATCGAGTTGGCATTTGCCATCAAATCGTTGGGAGCAGACGAGGTGCCAATAAATATTCTCATAGCAAGGCAAGGAACACCTCTAGCCTTGCAGTCACCCATGAATCCTGAAGATGCAATAAGGACAATTGCGGTCTGGCGTTTTATCATGCCAAACGTTATTCTAAAAATTGCAGGTGGCAGAGAGATCCACCTTGCTGACCAACAAGCAGTTGTACTTAAGGGTGGAGCAAACGGCATAATTAGCGGGGGCTATCTTACTACTGGAGGAAATCAGATTGAAGAAGACCTAGATATGGTAAGGAGCTTAGGTCTTAGGTCTCAAGTCCACTGAACCTGACACACTCAGGGCCTTAGAAGTGATCGATCGATATTATGGTGTTTTTCCCTCTAGTACCCCTCTTGTTTTTATTCCAAATCGCATATTCCTATTACTTGTTTAGTATAGAGTGATACTATACTCCGAGCTATAACACAATAAATGGTGTCAATAGGCCAATCTTGTAAAGGAATCTGGAGATATTTCGAATTCAATGTTTTAGGACTGTTCTAATATCAGGGTAATTTTATGGTAGTTTACCGGCGAATTTCGCAATCATTCCTCAGATAACAATTCGTATGAATAAGGACCCCTTTTTAGACAGGAATTGTCAATAACCCTTTTTTTACTATTATAATTACAAACCGGTCTAATTCAGTCTTGAACCATGCTTCACTTTAACCAGATTAGCGGGAAGATGTCAACATTATCAATTAAATGCCAGAGTGTCAGGACAAGTGCTCGATCCTTCCGATCAATTCGCATATGACATCTAGAAGTAGCTTGAGTTCATTCCTGCCTATTGCTAGCGGGGGAATTACCACGATCGTACTTCCTATTCCACGAATAAAGACACCCATTTTTAGGGCCTCCTGTGTGAGATAATAGTTCATTCGTATCTGGTTACCGTGGACATTCAGATTCTCGATTGCCCTTTTTTTGCCATATTTACTTACTAATTGTATGGCAGCCAATAAGCCCTTGTGGCCAATACTCCCTATTATGGGGGATTCCACAAGATCCTTCAACCTCTTTCTAAGATAATTGCTGTTTATTCGTATCCTTGATATTAATTTATGCTTACTGTATAAACGAATATTGGCTATGGCTGCAGTACATCCCACTGGATGTCCTGTATAAGTATGTCCATGATAGAATTGCTTGCCTTCTGAATATTCCGAAAGGAAGCTTGAAAAGATGTCGTTATTACACAACGTAGCTGCAAGAGGCGAAAAGCCTCCTGTCAATGCCTTTCCGAAGCAGACTATATCCGGAATTGATTCTTGAGCTAAATACTCAACCATGTTTCCTAGTCTTCCAAATCCGGTCGCTACTTCGTCGAGTATCAACAACATATCATACTTCTGGCATAATTCAGCAATTGTTTTCTGGAAGCCGGGCGGATAAATGTTAACCCCACCGGCTATTTGGGCACCAGATTCCATGACCAGGGCACAGCACTCAGAACTTATCGCGGAGAATACCTTTTCTACGTTGTTAAAATAGTCCTGGTTGGGACTAGCGCTACTATTAATTATGTCGCAGGACGCAGGGGGCGAAATCCTTGTTGAGAGTCTCAACATGGGTTTAAAGGATCGAAAGTAATTTGGCACATAGCCTACAGACATAGCACCTGCTGTATCGCCATGATAACCATTCTTCAGAGATAGAAACCGTTTTTTTTTAGTATTGCCTTTGTTTCTCCAGTATTGCAATGCCATTTTAAGAGCAATTTCGATAGCAGTTGACCCGTTATCAGAATAGAATACATAATCCATTTTTCTGCTAATCTTAATCAACATTTCTGCCAGCTCGGTTGCAGGTTGATTGCCTAGTCCGAACAGGGTTGAATGTTGTATTTGCTTGACCTGGTTTATTACCGGATTAATAATTTCCTTTTGACTATGACCCCACACATTGCACCACATGCTTGCACAGCCATCTAGATATCGACGGCCTTTACTGTCCACAAGATAAAACCCGTCCCCATGCACGATCACCTTATTATTAGATCTCATCCAATCTTTCATTTGAGTATAAGGGTGCCATACACGCTGCTTATCTATTTGTTCTAGGTTCAATCCAAATAAATTCAAGGTTGAGTAAATAATAAACTATTATTTTGAAGAGAAAAGGATTTTTTATATCTGGAACCGACACCTGTGTAGGGAAGACTTCAATTGCGGCCGCGCTCGCCTTAACCATGAAAAGGAAAGGGGTAAACGTAGGTGTAATGAAACCATTTGCGACAGCGGAGAGAAAATACAGCGCGACATTTTATTCCGAGGATGTGATGAAACTTGTTATGGCGGCGGACGTGAGTGATGGAAAGGAGCAAATCAACCCTTTCTTCTCTTCCTTACCTACGGCCCCATATACAGCCACTCTTGTAGGAAAGTCCAATAAGGTTAGATTTTCAAGTGTAGTAGAGTGTTACCGTGAGCTCGCCTCTATTCATGATATCATGATTGTCGAGGGTATAGGGGGAATCTTGGTACCATTGACCAGGACAAAGAACGTTGCAGACTTTGCCAAAGCTACAAATCTTCCCGTTATTGTGGTGGCTAAATTCCGTCTAGGCATGATAAACCAGGTATTGCTAACATTAGCTGCCTGTCATAATTACAATCTGAAGGTAGAGGGAATTATTCTAAATGACTTGTCTTGCTGGGATGGAGTTATTAAGAAAAAAGCAATAATCAAGACGATTGAAAAGGTATCTGGAGTACACGTGTTGGCGACAGTGCCCTTCATTGAAAATGCGTCTCCGGACGTCGTAGCGCTTAAGCTTGCGAGCCACCCTTCACTAGCTAGAAGGTTAGTGCCTTCTAATAGGTAAAACGATCTGCTCAATACAGATTTTAAGAGGCTTAATGGAAAGAGCAATAGTCCTGCTAAACATTTATTTTTGCGTAGGAAGTCCTTCTATAATGCGCCGCTGTAGCTCAGCATGGTAGAGCAAATACATAGTCTAGATGTCTTGGGACTATGAAGCTTAGCTGGCTGTTAACCAGTGGGTCATCAGTTCGAGTCTGATCAGCGGCGCTCTTTATCCTTAGATTATCGCTTAAAACATGTTACTGCTTACTTGCTAACTTGACAGTTAAAACGATAAAATATCAAGTGCAATTGCATCGGAAAGGAGATCTAGATGACGACTCGAAACTACATAATTATTTTTTATTTCACCAGGCGATATCCACCTATTCGAGGAAGAAAATAGCCTTTCTCTTTTTATTCTGGACTCTAAGTCTTCTAAATCTAACTCTACTTCTTCTATCTGCTCGGTATCCAGGTACCTAATAGTAACTAGAATCTTTTTAACCAATACTCTGTGTCCAAATCTTTGTGAATAATCCCTTGCATTTCCGTCAATATTGACCAATTTTATCTTTAATTGGGACTTATTCAATGCATCTCTGCTCGTGAGCAACCTATCATCTACAAATCTGTCAGAGGACATGGCATAAGTGAGTATGTATGAACCATCCAAGACATATATTCTATTCACCAAGTATTTGTCCAGGTGGCAGCCAGTTTGCACTAGATTTTTTACGACCTCCCGCTCCCCTTTTCATATTTGTGAAATTCATAGAAGGGAGTGCCATCCAGAGATATTCCACATCTTGTCATTATCACCTCTGTACCAATGCAGAGTGGAACAGTTGAATCCAGGTAGCCGATCACTTTGATGCCTTCTATGTCAACTATGCCGAATTTCATTGGTCTGGGCATATTATACGCTGTCGTATACTCAAATAGACGTCCTACGGGGGCGCGAATTTTTCTTAATCTTACGCGAGACATGCAATAATAGCAACGTTCTACGGGCGGCCATGCTGGGAGAGTGCACGTTGTGCAATAAGGAATTGTAAACCTTTTTTTCTTGAGATTACTTAGGAACTGGTTAACAATCAATCTTTAAACTAACACCCAAGTATTAGGACTGTAGATGAGGTCCCGGCAGCAGCCATGTTGTGAACCAGCCCTGTCCTACAGTCTTTGACTTGGGTTCTTCCTGCTCGCCCTGCTAACTGTGCCGCTATCTCTGAGACTTGGGCTACTCCGGTGCACCCTATTGGATGGCCGCATCCGAGAAGGCCTCCTCGTGGGTTAACCGATAGATGATCTTGCGTCACAAACTTTCCTCCTTGTCCCTTCTCTGTAAAGAATAGGTCCTCATAAGCCATTATTTCAGTAATCGTAAAAGCATCGTGTAATTCAGCAACATCAATATCTTGAGGTCTTTTTTGAGACATTGTGTATGCTTGCCTAGCGGCTTGCTGAGTGCTTGTAAAGCCTACGTCGTGTTTACATAGTAACTGTGATAAACTAGCACAGGTTGTGTTTTGCCCTATTCCTTTTATCCAAACAGGATTATCAGTCAGTTTCTTTGCCTTATCCCTGGAAGCTAGTAACACGGCGGAAGAGCCTGAACAAATAAAAGATGAATCAAGTATCTTTATGGGCTCAGATAGTTTTTTGGAATGCATGATTTCCTCGAGAGTTAATCTTTTTCTAAACAATGCCAGAGGGTTTTTGGACGAATTCGCGCGGTTTTTCATTGTTACTAAAGCCATTTGCTCCTCCGTCGTACCAAACTTCCGCATATGCGAACGCGCAAATAGCGAGGCCCAATGGACCGGATGGTTAAACAGTCCTCTTGTCAGATCCCAGTTTAGTTTTTTGGCCGAACCATTGCTTCCAACCTCGACTCCAATAACCAGAGCACAGTCGCTCAGCCCAGCAGCTATTTCAGAGAATGCAGAGGTTATTGCCAAGGAGCCGGAATTACAAAGATTATCCACACGGCAAGATTTGTTAGGCCTTACTCCTAACATTTCACTAACTATGCTTGAAGTATATTGAAGCGCTGAACAAGTAGATAGTATAACAGCATTGATTTCAGCCCGGTCAATGCTAGTTTCTCGAAAGATCTTAAGAGCTGGCTGACACGCTAGCTCAAAAATAGAAGGCTCGACCTTTGTGAACCTTGAGGTCGCAGAGGCTACAATGGCGACTTCAGGCATGTCAGTTGAAAGCAGAGATGACGTCCTTTATTGAGCGATCAGCATCATCGTCTACCGCATTTATCTGAATAATTGGAAGCGAAATACCAGTCGCCATAAATTTATTGATGCTCTTTATACATTGCTCTCTGTTTCCACATATTGTTAAGGAGTCTAGCATCCTATCTGTTACCAATTTGCTCGCAGCCTGCAATCCATTATTTTGGTACTCATAAGTTATGTTCTCTACCTCTTTCCTAAAGCCGTTCTCAGCCAGAAACTTGTTATAATATTTACCTACAGAGACATAAAAAGCCAGTGTTTTGGCAGCCTTATCTCTTCCTTTTTGTGGATCCTTTTCGGAGACAGCAGTTATAAATACGCATGCAATTTCAAAATCTAATCCCTTACGTCTAGATCGCATGGCTGCCACCACTTTGCGAAGTTCATGGTCAGGACGTAGGTAAAGGAGCACGCCATCTGCTATTGATGTTGATAAGAAAATCATCTTAGGATTAACCGCAGCAATAATAATAGGAATATTCTGTCTTTTGAGCTCGACTGCCAGTTTAAAGTTTCTAACTCTGCAAGTCTTACCTTCATAATTGACACGCTTACCTGTTAGTATAAGACGTATACATTCGATATATTCTTTCATTCTCTGAAGAGGATGTTCGAATTTTGATCCATGCCAGTTTTCAGCCAAAATAGGCGTGCTTGCTCCCAGTCCTATAATCATTCTATTATGAGAGAGAATATCAACAGTGGCAGCCGACATAGCTATTGTCGAAGGAGGTCTTGAATAGATACTTACTATAGAGCTGCCAAGTCTCACTTTCCTAGTTATCTGAGAAAGCGCCCCAAGTGAAGAGAATGCCTCACGCCCCCACGACTCCGAAACCCATAGGGAATGTGTATTCTCGTTACGATCTGCCTGCTTTCCAGCCGATAACATCTCTTCCGGAGCCTTCAGCATCCCCAAGCTGTATCCTACGCGCGCAATTGTCATGATAACAACGCGCTGCCCTTTATCTCCCTACTTGCCTCTTCGATATCCTTATGAGAATCGATGGATCGCCAGAAGGATCTTTCATATCGGATTGCTTTAATTCTTTTGTCATTAATCATAATTGGAAGGGCCGTCACCTCTATGTTACCGCTGTCTGGCAGATAATTAAAGACGTCCGATCCGAAGTAATACACACCTGCGTTAATCCACCTGCCCTTAATCTGTGGTTTCTCTACGAAACCTAAAATGTTGGAGTTTTCGTCTAATTCAATCACCCCAAATGGACTTCTAAGCGGAACAACAGCTATTGCAGATGACGTTGTCCCATCCCGCAAGATATTAGGGTCGAGATCTGTCAGTATGTCCCCATTAACCATGAAAAAACCTTCATTTTCTGTGCCACCCAAAAGACTCTGAGCATTCTTAAGTGCTCCACCCGTGCCCAGGGGCTCTTCCTCCACTGCATATCCTACCTTTACTCCAAACCTGCTTCCACTGCCAATATAGTCAATAATGTGTTCTTTCAAGTATCCTACACAAATTACGATCTCACCGATCCCAAACTTCCTGAACCATTTTATTTGCCATTCTATTATGGGCTGATCAAGGACCTCTATCATTGGTTTAGGCCTCTCATCGGTCAACGGTCTTAGGCGTTTCCCCAATCCACCTGCAAGTATAACCGCTTTCATTAATTATCTTAGGCTAAGGTCTAATTCGGGGCCTCTGTCTAAAAACAATGATGGGGATCAATCTCCCTCCGCTGCCGGTATCCAATGTTCTAAACTCAGCTCCAGACAGCACTGCGGCTACTCTCCCTCGTTTCTAGAGTATATATACAAACCGTCCAGAAATACTCTTTGATCTTTACCTTTCACTTTTGTCGAGGATTCAATGTTGGCTGCTGTTTGGGAGACATCTTCCAGGCTAGGTCCCTCCACTACTACGTCTTCGGCAACTACATTAACTTTTGTGGTATCACCAACTACGTGCGAAACCCTAGCCGATCGTTCGCCAAAAAAATTCTCAACATGTATCTCTCTTCCTTTGACCTTTACAGAAATTGGGAAATGCGCAAAGACTATTTTAAGTTTGTAGACGAACCCTTTCTCTACGCCCTTGAACATATTAGTGATAATGCTTTTTGCTGTATTGGTTACCGCAAGGTCACTCTTTCTTCTTCCTGCCGGTTCTATCGTCACCGATCTTTCTGTGACATTTATCTTTGCCGGTATTTTATGGAGGTCCTTTCGAATAGTTCCTTTGTTACCTGTGACCACAATAATATGGCCCTCTTTATGTATTCTGACATTCTCTGGAATAATCACCTCGGCTTTTTCTTTAGTAGACATAACCTATCAAAATCCCTCCGAGGCCCTTTTCCCGTGCTTCATGGTGCGACATTATTCCTTCGCTTGTGGAGACTATTAACAATCCCATGCTATACGCCGGAAGAAATTGGCGCTCCCACTCTAGGTACTCATCCTTCCTTACACTGAATCTAGGTGTTATAATTCCACACTTCGTGATTTTCGCCAATAACTGTATGCGAAACTTCCCAGCACGTGCATCATCAACTTGCTCAAACTCTCCTATATAGCGATATTTTTGCATAGTTCGCAAGACATCACTCGAAAATCTGGAGGAAGGAATTACAATGCATTCCTTTTTCCTTCTTGTCTCATTGTTATATAGAGTTGTGAACAGGTTGGATAAGACATTTAGAGCTGGCATTTGAATTTCAAACCACCACTACTGATATTTGATAAAACCCAGGCTCGAAGCTACTTCCCTGAAACATTGTCTACAGAGCATGAGCTCATACTTCTGTATTAATGCTGTGTATTGACCGCATCTTTTGCACCATCTTGTTCCCTTTCCGTGT
Organism: Thermoproteota archaeon; assembly: GCA_030861105.1. GTDB lineage: Archaea > Thermoproteota > Nitrososphaeria > Nitrososphaerales > Nitrososphaeraceae > TH5893. The sequence goes on along the minus strand of JALZGI010000060.1, from coordinate 182 downwards.
GCTAATTGTTTACGACCTGTTAGACTGTATTCCCTAGGTTTAGGCATTACGATATTTCAACTCCAAATGTATGTTTCAAGAAATCTATTGCATCTTCTCTTGTTATCCTATGGCTTTTTCCAATACTTGATTTATTCCTTTTCCTAGAGATTCTGTATCCAGGCCTGGATAGTGCCATGCAC
>JALZGI010000039.1 GCA_030861105.1 Thermoproteota archaeon | reverse complement strand
ATGTGGGTCTCATCGACGGACTATTCCTGCAAGACTATCCTCCTACTCCCATTGAAGTGTACCAATTACTAATCAACAAAAGGTTCCGGGTTGTAGGTGGTGCAAGCCTAGGTGCACTTAGGGCAGTAGAGCTAGAAAAATTCGGCATGAAAGGCATAGGTAAGGTATTCGAGTTATTCAAGAATGGCGTGACGGATGCCGACGACGAAGTTGCAGTTACATTTCACCCCAGTCAGCACAATGGAAGAACGAAAATAGAGCCAAATGAAGTTCAGTCAGAGGCTATGATTGACATAAGATATAACTTATATCTTGCGTTTAAGAAAAACATCATCAGTGAGCGAACCAAGAAAATGGTAGCAAAGGTCGCTAAATCGATATACTTTCCGCACAGATTTTATTCTAATGTTATAGAAACTGCCAGAGTCAAGTTCCCAGATTTATCAGCCGAGCTGGATTCCTTTCATCTTTACCTTGAGAAAAATCGACGAAGTCTAAAAGAGCATGATGCGATACAGGTAATAAAATACATTAAATCTGTCTACGAAGGACGGGAACTTCTTTAAAGAGGTTTGGCAGAGCAAACCTTTACAGTTGCATTTTGAAACTTGCAGAATAACTAGTGTTACTTAGATAGAATCATTCGGGAGGACCATAAGGTTGAAATTATTATCGATTGTTCTTGTTAAAACTATAACAAACAGGTAAAAGCCAGCAGTTCGGATACCGGGGTTTCACTTAACATTTTCGTGTCGACTGCGATCTCGTGAAGAATTTCCATCTTTATAGTGTCGTGAAACATTCATTTTATTCTTTAATTTTTGCTCTTCCAATAGGATTAAGTCTTCGTGATCCATATAATCTTGGCAAGGACATTCTTGAAAAAAACATACCAAACTTATCCTTTCTGGGTTATGATAATCTATTGAATGACCACAGTTCCTACAAAATATAGGAGTATCCTTAAACGGTCTTTCCATTGGATTTCATTTTTACTAACGGCGCTAGGCATTTAATAGGATGTGTAGAAACTGTTTGACATGCTCTGCCATTCACTTTAGACCATCAAGGTTCATACTCGTACTTGCAATTTTTTTCGTTTCTAAAAAACCACAAGCTTTAACATAGTCAACCACGCATTCTAGAACCTTGGTCGCCAGCTCTCGGGATAGTAACGAAGAACAAGACAAGGGTACCTCCAAAAGTCTGCTGACACTTTCTAACATCCAGTATTTGGTCGAAGGCCTTGACACATTGTTAGTTACAAATCTGGATGGGGATAAGCGATCCAAAGTAATTGCACTAAGAAATGAATTAATAAATCATATCAACAGTATGTTCGACGATTATTCCTGATCAGGATACCTGGTTCTAACTGATTTTGGGTCCCCGTCTTTCGTATACTGGATCGATAAAAGTCTACCACGAAATTATTGGGGAATTAAATAAACGAGAAAGCTCGCCCCAACTATACCGGCAGCAATTAATACCGTAATCAGAATTCCTTTCCTTGTCGCTTTCCTCTGCCTTTTCATCGTTTGTTTTTCGCCAAAGTCCACCTACGTTTCTAGGATGCGTAGAATATATACTTATTTGATATTGTTATCGATCAGGATCGAGTTTTAGGGCTTAAATATATTCTGGTTTATAAGAGGTCACATCCTCAACGTTTCTAGAGACCAGAATAAATTATATATTCACTACCTTTTATACGATATTATATAGCGAATAGGGACATTCGTATTGCCCGAGCAGAACAAAGATCGAACAAAGATTGCCTACAGAGATAAGGTAGTTTTACCGTATGAGAAGTGGCTAGCCGCTTTCATAGATGACCCCGATGGAACTGGCACGGAAGGGAATGTATTTCTAAGACAATTTCATGCTTCTGGTTTTTACGAGGCTTATTCTATTGTTGCCTCGTACGCGGAAAAGTCGCAGACACGGATTTTATGGTTTCAAGAGAAACGAGTTTGTGGCTTACCTTATTCGGATACAAAGTATACCGAATTAGAGTCCAACTGTACGTACTGCAACGATTTTTTTAGTGGAGATGACATCCCCTGCCAAGATTCCGATTGTTCTGCTGTACTTTGCTCTAGGAAATGCTTAGCAGAACATAATTCTCTAAAACACAGTCAAAAGGGGACTTCCCCGTCTTTCAGCGATCAACGTTCGTATTAATGACTAGTATAGGAAATATTTTTTCTCCTATTTTTAGCAAAATCGAAAGTGGCTAGGCGTATCCGCTCCGGGTCCTTCTTGAACCTATCCAAGCATTCGCTTTCGTATTCTGGGGGCGATCCTTCGAATACCCACACAAGGAAAAATTCCAATTCTCGGAACACCTGAATGATCTCTTGAATCCAAGATCGGTATACATCTATAGGTACTGGCTGTAAAAGGTCGTCAGTTAATTCAGTTACTATTCGCAGGCAGCCGTCTGGGGCCAGTTTTCGCTTAACCACACTATAAAATTTCTTCCATCTGTCTTGATGTTTAATATCGATAAATTCAGGATCTGGCAAAACGCAAATTATTTTGTCTATTGATGAATCGGCGAATTCATGTATAAGTTCTTCAAAGGATCCGTTCAACAATTTCACGTTTGTAAAGCGCTCTAACAGTGATCTTGCTTTGTTGTATCTGGAGTCGTTATATTCGATCCCTATGTACAAAGACTCACTCCTTCCGGTCTGAATTACGCCTTCTGCTCTTTCTATCTCTAGCAGCCTCCGTAGAAGCCGACCATCTCCGCACCCAAGTTCTAAAATGGTCATAGAGACCGTGGAGGAAGAGGCTTCTCCTTCACAAAACATTCTTGCTTGAATAAATCCTACTGAATCCGGACCCCCCCAACCTTCCTATGGAAGGAAAAAGCAATGTGAGTGTCACTGAGGCTTTAGAAGTTCAGCCTCAAGCAATTGTTGAACGAGCTGAACTACCTCTTGTTCGACCTGCTGTCGTGGCATTCCTAGTTTAGAAGAAAAATCGTCAGCCAGTTGGTCAACATTCCTACTTCCCTCACAGCTGCTCCAAAAGTCCACGATAGCCTGATTTACCATAAAGCTTTGCTGCTTCTCATTACTAAGAACCAACGAACCATCTTCCTGTTTTAGTAAATTGCCCTTCTTCATAGGTCGGTAATTATCGTAGTCGATCTGGAACCGAAGCTTTGGTTTTCCAAATCCCATCTTCTCCCGGATAGCTGGATCCATCTTGTCAATATTCCAAGGAGGATCCCACACAATTTCTACGTCTATGTCCCGCACTCCACTTATCTTGCCCACATATCTTTTGACGTCGCCAACAAGTGTATCGTGAAGAGGACATCCTCTTGTAGTCATGGTCATTTTAATATTAACATCATTTTGGGGTTTTATTTTTACATCGTATATCAGCCCAAGGTCAACTACGTTAACTGGAATCTCAGGATCCATACACTTCCTAAGGGCAGAATACACCTCCTCTTCTGTAACGACCTGGGAAGACATCTGTGTTCCTTCCATTAGCTCTTAGACGATAAATACTTTATTCCAATTCATTTATTTATCCCATTTTTATCAGCGCAAGGGTCAACGCCTCGGCTAAAACCAGAAAACTTTGGGTTATACATGTAGATCATTATTCCAAATCTGTTTACGTGTTCGGCTTGATATTACGTCGTTTCTTCGAGTCCTTAATTGGGCCCAATATGTACAGGTACAAGTTAAGGGCTCAATAGGTTTTAGTTATTTTTGATGCCTAACCTCGTGCTGGAAGTCAAAAGGTGGGTTTAGGACTCCTCGTTCCGTAATTATCCCGCTTATTAATTCAGGGGGCGTAACGTCAAAGGCCGGATTAAAAGCATGAACTCCCTTCGCTGCGATCCTCTTTTTTCCTATTTTCAAAACTTCGTCTTCCAATCTCTGTTCAATTGGGACATCCTCCAAACTGCTTTTAAAATCAAATGTAGACATGGGGGCAGCTACGTAAAAAGGTACATTATGAAATTTCGCCATTAGTGCTATTTGATATGTTCCTATTTTGTTAAAGACATGCCCTGATTTTAGTATCCTGTCGGCCCCTACAATGACGCATTTGATACTACCCTGAGACATAATGTGACCTACGGCTGTATCTGGTATCAGGGTTACATCTATGTTGTCATGGTGAAGTTCATAAGTTGTAAGTCTCGATCCCTGCATAACTGGCCTAGTTTCTGTTGCAATAACCTTGATCATTTTTCCTGCGTCCTTTGCTGCACGTATTACTCCCAGTGCAGTGCCATAAGCAGAGGTTGCCAGAGCACCCGCATTGCAATGCGTCATTACAGTGTCTCCATCATACAATAGGTTGGACCCATTAAGTCCCATCGTCATATTATTGTGGATATCTTCTTCAGCAATCTTTTTGGCTTCAGAAATTGTGTTGTCTTTTATCTCAAGCAGGTTCTTACCTGTCTTGGCTTTGTTCATAACCCTATCCAGGCCCCAGAAGAGGTTTACCGCAGTGGGTCTAGTAGACCGCAGCTCGCTGTAAGCCATATTTAGATTATTCATCAGCCCTTCCGGAGTCCTCGCCTTGCTGTATCTGGCCGCCAAGCCAAGACCGAATGCGGCGGCTATACCGATGGCAGGAGCACCTCTTACGACCATATTTTTTATTGCCCTTACAATGTCCTCATATTTTCTACACTTGATGTAGACCAACCGGCTGGGCAGTCTTGTCTGATCTATCATCAAAACATAGTCTTCCTTCCAAATCACTGTTTGGAGCATTTCTTTTTTTGTCAAGCTAGTCATGTCATTCAGAATCCTAGGTAACTATCTGGCAAGATTGTCCGATTAATTGCATACGGTATCCGGTAAGACAAGTCGAAAACGTGAATTTGATATCGATAATAGAGAATAACATTATTGAACGAGAGCAAAGCAGTCACCTTAAGTCGGTATCGGTTTGGATGGCACAGACTCATCTGCCACACCAATAGTCCTAAGATTTGAGTTGAAGTGACTATTTTTTTTAAACAAGATGCCTCTTCCATCATACATGGGGACTCCGACCCAAGTTTTCTGATCCAAAGAGGAATATTCCGGATGGTCAGCCACAAGGAAAACCAAGTCAGTGTCCTTCACGGCTTTCTCAATATCTGTAGTTAGGCTAACTTTTGCAGGATAAGTAGACAACCTTGAATCGTCAACCACAAGGGGATCGTGGACGCGGATCTCCTTCACTTTGTGATTGAGAAACTCATCTATTACATCATAGGTTGGAGAGAGCCTTGTATCTGATACTCCACCTCTGAAAGACAAACCCAGAAGTGTTACTACCGAGCCTGAGATTGATTTCTTACTTCTGTTGTCTAATAGTTGTATGGCTTCTTTGACACAATATGCCGGCATGGAGTTATTTATTGTTCGGCTCCACGATGTAATATCACAGGGCACGCCCATGCGTTTTGCAGTATCTATTACAAATTGAGGATAGACAGGAATACACGCGCCACCAACACCTACACCGGGTTTGTGAAGGTTACAGAAAGGCTGGGAATTGGCGGCTTCTCGTACCTCCCAAAAGTTGACTCCTATCTTTTCGCAGAGTTTTGCAAGCTCGTTAGCAAGAGCAATATTGACATCTCGATAGACCCCCTCAAAGAGCTTTTCAGTTTCTGCTGACTTTATGCTACTCATAGTAACTACTCCCCTCTTGAATATCATAGAGTATAATTTGTTTCCAACACGGCTACTGTTAGGTCCGGCGCCAGCAATGACAGCGGGGTAACTATTTTCAATATCCTCTATAGCCCTTCCTTCGTAAATTCTCTCTGGATTGTAAATTAACGAAAAGTCTGAATCAACTACGAGTCCAGGGCTTTTGTCTTCGAGTATCTCGCAAATAATATCCTCCGTCGTGCCTGGAGGAACAGATGGGCTCACAGAAACCGCGTCACCCTTCTTCAATCCCTTACCTATTTCTGAGGCAACCTCCTTCAAAGACGAGAGATCGGCGGATCCGTCCTTAGACAACACCGGGACACAGATCATTTTCAAATAGGAATCTTCGGAGGCTTGCCGAAGATCATCATATACCGTGAACCTCCCTGTCCTCAACCCCTCTCGGTATGCATCGCTGACCCCCGGTTCTGGTAAATGAGTTTTACCTTCTCTTGCATCGCTCGAAACTTTATATGACTTGTCTATACCTATCACATGTGCTCCTGCTCTTAGCCACACTGAAGCCATTGCTGAACCAACATGACCTAGCCCACATACTGCAACCTTTAGCTCGCCCCTGTAAATTTTCTCTTCTATATGCCTTTCATCTGGATACATATTTGGAAATCCTGCTGCACCAAAAGAAGACGATTCGCTCATTCCTATCCCCATATTTTTGCCATGATAACTCTGAAATATTTGGAGAATGTCATTATATTTGTTTATTTTGAATCCTTGCGATCTACGTTATTCCCCACCAGTCAGTCTCCAAAATGGTAATGCAATATTGTATTGTGAACAAATCGACATTCGGCTGTCTCTGATTTTAAGTTAGGAAAAATTTTCTTTGCGTTCCATTTTTAGAATGGCTTTACGAAATAGTGACACCATCAACATAACCTCTTTTGAAGAGGGGCTAGATTTTCCGAGGAGTCTCCTGAACGCTGAATCAAGCAAGGGTCTCTTATGTGTGCTATAACCAGCTAATTCTGCAAATTTCGACGAATATGCAATTAGCAAATCAGTCTCTGACCTGCAAGCCACCATTTGATTCTTAGCACTGGCTCTTCTCCTTGAATTTTGCAAGTTACGCTTCGTCACTTCGTATAGAATAATTGCAAGCGCATGTGAGATATTCATGGTATTATAATTAGATCCAGTTTGGATTGTTAGGATAAGGTCACACATTTGTAGCTCGGAGTTCTTAAGTCCGGATGCCTCTCTGCCAAGAACGATGTAGATGTTCTGCTCGTCGGGGATGTCACAGACTATATTCGCAAGCTGAACTGGGTTAATAGAGTATCTCATGAAATTGAGCGGAGACGAGCTCCTCAACGCTGTTGTACCCACAAGCATTCTAGAATTTTGTCTTAATTCCCGAAGACTTGTTGCTGTTGCAGTCTGTAAAAGGTCATAGCCATGCAT
>JALZGI010000357.1 GCA_030861105.1 Thermoproteota archaeon | reverse complement strand
AGTCTGTTAATCGCGAAAATCGATCTATATCTCTGAACAGCCTATTTCTTATCCAATCATATGGTTCAATTCCCCAATTACTCATTTTATCACCTTATGTAATGGTTATTACATTTTGTAATATATACTTATCCTCTATGAGAGTTACAAGCATTATATTTAAAGCAATCCCAATGACTCAAGTTAGATGTTGACCTAGGCTTATATAAGATGATTAGTATACTATTCATAAGCAAACTATGCAACAGTTCGATTTTCACAACAGTATAGGTTTTATCGTCAATAGGACGGCTAAGGCTTTTGTTAAGGCACTGGATTCCGAGTTACGCGACAAAGTCGGTGTCACCGTCGGCCAATGGAAGGTATTGGTCATGCTTGTTAATCAAAATGGTCTTACTCAAAAGGAGATTGCGAAAAGACTTGGACTTGAGGGTCCTACTCTCATTCCAATAATAGATAAAATGGAAAAGGATGATCTAGTTAAAAGAAAGGTAGACCCAGTAGATAGAAGAAACAACAGAATCTACCGTACAGATAAAGCCGACAAATTATGGAATGAAATGGTAAACTGTGCATTAAAAATAAGACAGGTTTCTCTAGAGAGCATACCAAAAGATAATATAGATATTGCAAGGAATGTGCTGGAAAACATATATCAAAATCTTACAAAACAGTTTGATGTTGGTTGCGCTATTAGTAGCCAGGATGCCTTTGTAGGTCCAACGGCTGGTATGGGGCAGAACACTGCTACGTCCGTATCGACTACTTTAGTACAATAATTAGAAAACAAGAAACCAGATAACTGAGGAGAAAAAGACTCAAAATGAAACCGTTGCAACCAGATAATAATGTTAACAGCAATCAACCAAATAAGGCAACCTGTTCTAATAGCTCACCTTCTAGTTCTATAAAAATATCAATTTATGCATGGAAAATGCTGGCTATACTTAGCTGCATTGCGACTATGGTAATGTACGCAGAGACAATGTTGATACCAGCTATTCCTGACCTTATTAGAGATTTTCATGTATCGTATAGTATGTCTTCATGGATTCTTACTTCTTATCTTATAGCAGGAGCTGTTATGACTCCAATAGCTGGCAAATTATCAGATATCCATGGCAGAAAGAAAATTTTGTTGATTATAATGGTGATTTATGCAATTGGGGTCTCTATTGCTGGATTTGCCTCAGATACATACCTCATGATATTTGCTAGAACAATACAGGGAATAGGAATCTCAATGTTTCCTATTGCCTTTGGAATGATAAGGGATCAGTTCCCGCGAGAAAAAATATCGATAGGTCAAGGTGTAATAACCTCGATGTTTGCATCCGGAGCTGTTATAGGTTTAACCATAGGAGGTATTATAGTTCAAGATTACGGATGGCGAAGCACATTCTTTACAATTATACCAATCGCAATCTCTCTTCTCTTAATAATATGGCGATTCATTCATATAGCTGAGAAATATGGCCTAAATCAAAAACAAGCAAAATCAAGAGGGATATCAGCGAGCGATATAGGCATCGGGGAAACAAGTGGCGGAGACAATATCACTTTCCCGAAAGCATCAAATCAAATCGACATCAGAGGTGCAATTGCATTAACTTTCACAGTTGTCTCACTTTTGTTGGTCCTTACTCTTCTAGAAACATCGGGCAGCACTATAAACACAGGTACTGTGTCCAGTAGTGATAATGATAGTTCATCCAATTTTAAGTTCTCGCTACATATTTTACCGTTCCTTATAATAGGAATCATTTCATTTGTGGTTTTTATAATTATCGAAAAAAAACAAAAACATCCACTAGTAGACTTCAGACTCATGCTCCATAGGTCAATACTTCCTGCAAATCTGATTATAATGCTAGTTGGGTTTTCTATGTTTATGGTTTTTCAAACAGTACCAATACTGGTCAGAAACCCTGAACCAGTTGGATTCGGAGAAGATGCTGTGAGTGCCGGAAAAGTACAACTTCCGTTTGCTATAGTTCTGTTGATCTTTGGTCCTACTTCTGGTTTTATAATATCAAAACTAGGATCATTAAAACCAATCATCTTTGGTACCATTATAACTGCAGTCGGTTTTATTGGGTTGTTTATGTTCCATTCCAGTGAACTATTAGTTTCGGCGAACCTCGGGATTCTTTCCATCGGCTTATCTTTAACCAGTGTCGGTGCGATGAATGTAATTATATTATCAACCCCTGCACAATTTAGCGGCATTTCTTTGGGTATGACCAGTCTTATGAGAATAGTGGGAAGTTCAATAGGTCCAGCGTTGGCCGGGATGTATATGCAATCGAATCAGGTACTGGTGAACCTTGACGGCATAGGCGCATATTTTCCTTCATCATTATCATTTAACTTGATATTCTTAAGTGCTGTCATAGTTTCCGTTATCTCAGTTGCATTAGCAATGATATTGAAACAAAGGGCTTCGGCGATGGCGATACCAAATTTGGCCTAACATTATAGATAATCAGCAGTCGCTTAAAGTATCCCAACTACCTCTGCGTGAGTCTGACTATTTCAATTGCAATAACTCCGAATCCAAATATCATAGCAATATTGGCTATGTTCTTTTCTTCTTTCTCCTCTAATACAATAATTGTATATAGTAAGCCGAGCCTCTTGTAGTTATTTAGACATGAACAAAAATATTAGCACTATAGGCAA
>JALZGI010000028.1 GCA_030861105.1 Thermoproteota archaeon | reverse complement strand
GTGCATGGGAATAGCAAATTTGCTGGGTTTTATAGATTCATCCGTAGCCTTAGCAGCCTCGTCTGCGGTCATGACATAGGTTCCGGACACCGGTAGCAGTGCTATGTCTGGGTGTAGTTCTTTCATTTCCGGAATAATGTCGGTATCCCCAGAGTGATATATTCGGTGCCCCCCAATCGCAATGATAAAACCAATCTTGTTGTCCTCCTTGGGATGAAACCTCTTGTTTGTGTTGTAGGCGCGGACAGCCTCAACCGCAACTCCCTTAGGATTTGCCTTTTCTCCCGGATTCAATGTAATAACCCTGCCAGCTGGCAGTCCTTGTAACTTTTCTAGACACTCATTGGCCGCAACAATTTCTGTTTCCGTATTGACAATGGCCTTGAGATCATCGATACTCAGATGGTCGAAATGGTCGTGGGTCACGAGAATAATGTCGGCATCCTTTCTCCCCTTGTGTTTGTCCGTTAACTGAAATGGATCGACGTAAATTTTCTGCCCACTTTCTTGATCTGTTATCCGGAAGCCATCGTGACCGGTCCATTGAAACTCCAACCCCTCGTATTCTAACATTTGCTTCATTAGGATTCTAACAATATTTAAAATATTATCATCTTGGATACGTGATTATGAACCTGTTATTGCTGAGGGAGACAACCACTGTACCCTCGCGAAGCAGCTTGTCTTTAAGGCTCCTGTCAAGCGTTGCGACCAAACATTTTGTAGCTTTTGCATATTGTATGATTGCCTCGTCTACGTGCCTTGCAGCCGGCAGCTGCACGGTTTCAAGCTTTGATTCTGAGAATTCCCTGGCCGACTTAGCTATATGGGATCTTTTTGGACCAGCTCTCAGCTCAAGATTCTCCAGCTCTCTTAATACCACATTTGGAACTAAAAAGTTTAGTCTTCCAACTTCTGCCTCTGCTCTTTCCAGTCCCTTCAGCGGCGTTGAAACCATTGCGATAAGAAAACTCGTATCACATAGTACGTCCATCCTGTGCACCCCTATGTAGTTGGACCTGGTGGCGATGTTCTCTCTAAGCAAGTGCAGGCTACCATAACAGGTCTAGGCAGCATCTAGTGTAGACGAGTATAAGACATAGGGGAAGAATAACGCAAAAGCAATAACGGCGCCATAATTCTAGGAAGAGATACCAGCACCTATTAGTCTCCATCTGTCTGCAATTCTTCTGCTTATGGCTACCCTACTTTGGGGAAGCAGACACAAAGGTTTTCTTAATTTGGCCTCTATTTTGTTATCCCTTGAGTTTGTGACAGTACCCAGTGTGGCCGCCGTCCCCACGTTTAGACGTAAAGGTTCCTTTGTTCTGATGGGTTCAACCTTTACCATTTCCTGTGTACCTACTGCGGTATCAAAAAGCTTTACCTCAATACTTATATCTTCGACATCATTCGGCAGAACCTCGGGCTTACCTACAACTGACCCTATCAACGAATCACTTTTGACGTATGTGGGATCGAGTTTTGTTCCTATTGCAACCAAGCCACCCGGCCTCACTTTTTGCACGAGTCCCGCACCCGTCCCTAGGGTTGAAACAACCGAACGGATTGGTTCGTATTTGTTTTTTTTCTCATCCATAAAACCTGGTCTGATTTCAATTTCGTCACCGACTGTCAATTCGCCTTGTATAAGTGCTCCCCCAATAACCCCACCATTGACCTTATCCAGTGGCAAGCCGGGCTTGTTTATATCAAAGGATCTTAGGACGTGCATTATTGCTGCCTTGCTAGTTGACCTTACAGGAGTTTTAATGGACGATTCTATTGCCTCTATCAGTGCATCAATGTTCAACTTGTGTTGTGCAGAAATAGGGATGATAGGAGCATTCGCAGCGACACTTCCTCCCACGAATTCGTTAATTTGTTCATAATTTTCTACTGCCTTATCGGAATCGGTGAGATCGACCTTGTTCTGTACTATAACAATCTGCGTGATTCCAAGAACCTGCAAGGCAAGTAAGTGTTCTCTTGTCTGTGGTTGTGGTACTTTTTCATTAGCCGCGATAACTAATATCGCACCATCCATCAACGCACCCCCCGAGAGCATATTTGCCATTAAACTTTCATGGCCAGGGGAGTCTACGAAACTAACTACCCTTTGAAGCTCAGATTTTCCACCGCAGTTAGCACAAGAAGGAGTTGTAGAGTAACCAAGTGGACTTGGGCATTGTGCACACTTGTAGAAGGCGGCGTCTGCGTAGCCCACTTTGATTGTAATGCCACGCCTCAGCTCTTCGCTATGACCACTAGTCCATACTCCTGTAATCGCTTCTACTAATGTCGTTTTTCCGTGATCTACATGACCAGCCGTACCGATATTGACATTTGGTTGGTATCCATATTCTTTCACATACCAGTCAGGTAAGGTTTCCTTCCAGTGCAATGACGAAGAATAAATTTCTCCGGAGATATGAATCTAATTAATTTCTGTTTTGGCAGAAAGTATCATCATAATAATGTCTCCTCTTTTTAAGTGCCTACAAGACTTTATTATTTGTCAGGTCTGCTCGGAAGGTTTATCCTCTCCCTTAATTGGACGATCTGGAAGCTCTCCTTCCACTAACAGACAGTTCAGCTGGTATATTTCATCTGTGATTAAATTCCCTCTTACCAGTTTTCTAACTCTTGCTCCTTCCCAAGGATTTTTCATTCCGACCCCGCGGGAAAGTAACACATATTTTTTTACACCACCGTGTACATCTGCCCGCATAGGTGTACCTGATTTGTCGCTTCCACCAGTTATTTTCATTTTCCCTGCACCGACGCCTATAACTGAGGAATCCAAAATATCTCCTACTCTAGAACCTAACAGAGGTTGGGCCGAGATATCCTTGATCTCTTTAGAAATACTTTTACCGGAACGATCGGATACTACCAACTTAAAATGAGCCAATAACCAAAGAATCCCTTCCTAACAAAATTTTCCACTCTCAATTAAATCTTACTATGCCTTAAGTTAAATACCTCGTTAGCAGTTGAATTTATGTAGAGTCTGTGACTTCGGAAAACCCTGAACACGATGTAATTGAGTGTCCCCGATGTGGTAGTAATATGACATATATCCAGAGTTGCCATTTAAGATGTCCTAATTGTGGAGCGCAGCTTACCTGCGCAGACAAGGGCAGCTACTGGTAGACCTCTACCTGCTTCCAGGCAATTACCTTAGTGCTTACGGCTTCTGTGCTACTTTTCTCGAGAACCAAAACTGTAGTAAGAACATGAAAATTTCATTAATGCAATCTTACGTGTGAATCTATCACCTTTTGTCCCAGTCCAGCTGAAGATTGTCTGCCATCTGTAGAGCCTTCGATTTCATAACCTCTAGGTATTCATCGTAGGATGATGTGAATCCACAAGACGCACATCTAACTTTGGTCATCTCTTCGTTCACTGAGGCCTTATTTGTGCAGGAAGGACATTTTGCCTCTATATCTGTCATTTGCTCTTGTATGTATGAATTGGTTGATGCTATATAATTATAGTGGACAGATCGATCATCTTGCACTTCTTGTATCTCGGTGACTACAGGGGAGAGTTGGTCATCTAGATACAATCTTCGTTGAAACCCAAATCGCTGGACTGACATAGGAGGATCACGCATCTGTAAAAAAGTTCAGTTAACGCTATAAATTGGTTGATCAAGATGTTCTCCTGTATGAAGTTGCGTGATTACAACGTAAATCCCGCTCTTTTGGTTGTGGATGTACAAAATGGCTTCATAAGCAAGGGCGGTTCGTACGATCTGCTTGGTATGGATACCAGCAGTTACCGTCAAGTAGTTCCAAGAATCAAGGAACTTATAGATTTGTGCAGGGAAAACTCAATTCCTGTCTTTTATACCCAGGCGGTACGCGAATCTTCTGGCATCGATCTTCTGACAAAGACACACAAAATCCTGCCGAAGTCCAGGGAAGAAAGAATTATGAAAAAGCCAATATGCGTCAGAGGAACATGGGATGCAGATATCGTAGCGGAAGTCGCTCCTCAACCAGGGGACCACGTTGTTATAAAAAGAAGGGACTCTGCCTTCCACGATACGGAGATAAAGGTGTGGCTATCAAGCCTAGGGATAGATACACTTATCTTTTCAGGAATAGACACCTCTATCTGTGTAGAGACGTCGCTTCGCGATGCATTTAATC
>JALZGI010000625.1 GCA_030861105.1 Thermoproteota archaeon | reverse complement strand
CTGTATATTGCAGAGAAAATTTCTGACACGACTACAAGCAACAAAAGCAATAACAGTCGCTTCAAGATTGCAGGAGGCGCATCGGGTATGGAAGTCTCATGGCAGGTGACAGGTATACGTAAGGACCCTTGGGCTAATGCTAACCAGATTGAGGTTGAGGAAGATAAGCCTGCCAAGGAACGAGGTTATTACCTGCATCCAGATCTTTACCGTCAGCCAGAAGACAAGGGAATAAGTCATCTACTTTTTCCAAAAGACAAAAGAGAAGAATTGGCAAGAGCTGCTCATAAATGAGAACAAGCGTAGTAACTCATAGATCATCTTTGAGTTGAGTTGAAATATATGTATATAGAGAAAATAGATACTGTATAAGAAACCTCTACTTGTTTAGATTATAAGGAGTTGATAATCATTGTGTAATCCCAGTTACTACTAATCATCAATATAATGAATTCTTCCATCATTCTTTCTTATGTAATCGTGTGTATTTTCTCTACCTAATTCCTGTTCCTCTTCTTTGAAACGCTCTATTTCTTTATTATTATTATCAAGTGATTGATATTTTGAAATTAGTTTTATTAACCAATCAATCATTTTATATGTTGTGAAAACAATAAGGTTATAATTAGCGGTTCAGTTGGAAATGGTTGGCCTTTAGCATTAATTGCAGCAGCATAGTAATAACAATCATTTAGCATCCTTTCAAATAATTCTCTATCCTCTTTTGAGGAGAGTCTATTTGCAAAATCTTTCCATGATTCAATTTCTTTAGTAAGAATGTCTTCATTAGGAAGTAGACTATACAGGAATTACTCAGGTACAATAACTAGGATAGTATACGATGATACATTGTAATTGGTAAGACTCCTATTATACTCGCGCTCATAAACACACCAGAAAGAGGTCAACTAGGATATATCGAACCAAAGCCGTCTACCGAATCAGTTCATAGATGCGATTGTGACCGGGCTCGTGGGCGTGTAAGAACACGACGTGCTGTGTGTTTGTCCTCTCGACAGTGAATGCTACTGGGCCAGCGCCTGAATGAGGTAAACGGAAAGCCTCCGTGAGGTCGACTTGTATCGGTTCTGTCCCAGGAGCCCACATGATATCATGCAGGTGGCCGCCGTCGGCGGCGTAGATAACATGCTTGTATCCAGCGTGGTAGTATGCTGACAAGTTACTGCTTGCAGCCGAAATGGGGGCGCGAGACCGCTCAGTGAGATCCCAACCGCGAACCGGTTCGACGCCCCTCCAAAAGAGCTCGTAAACATGCCCATTGTACGCGCGGTAAACAACCTGATGGGTATCGTTGTGTACCGTGTAATAAGCGAACACATCGCCCGCGGCAACCGGCGTACTGGCGACGCCTGACAGGTCGTCATGCCCAACAGGATTGGGTCCTTCCTTCCAATACAGGCTACGTATGTGGCCATCCGTGCCCGTGAATATAACAATATTGTCGCTATGTGCGTTAACGAACCCTGATGGTCCTTTGTATGCATGGGCGATGGGAGCGGAAGCCGTTGCGGTCAGGTCGCCCCCGTACGCCACGCGCTCGAAGCCATGCCAAAACAGCTCGTGAAGATGGCCATCGATGTCCGCATAGATAATGTGATGTATATCGGCGGCGGAATTGTAGTATCCGACTGGCTGGCCATTAGATGAAGGAGCCCACGCTGTGTGGCTAAGATTTTCGGAACCCAGTTCGCCAGTCGACCTCATAAAATAGGTGCTCCACACAGATTTCGGCCCACCGCCCACCGACAATACGATCTCCGTGTTCCGGTTCGTGTCGACATAGGGGAACGGGAAGCCTGTGGGGGGTTCGGTGCGAGCGGTAAAATCCGTATGTTGGGGGAGCATTTGGAATTACTAAAGTCAAAACCAACAATGTAGTTTATAGCTGAAGAAATATTGTGGTTAAGTACTAAAGTATCATGAACAAAGAATATCCATTATCTCATATATTATTATAAATTGAGCATATTTGATATCATCCTCTCTCTCTCTCTCTCTCTCTCTTCATAACATCAATATTTTATTATTATTGATGGTCATGGTCTTTGACACAAGGCTATTAGGATATTGTATCTATGTAGATAAACATATTACAGGTGCTTATGCCAAATTTGATGTTTAATATAAATGCCGTTTACAGATGTAAAAGGAGTTCGTACGTTCTATGAAGAGTATGGAGATCCTGCAAATAACAAGCATGTGTTATTCATACATGGACTTGGAGACTCATCTGCTACCTGGAGCGATATTCCAGATGCACTATCAAAATATTTTCATACGATAACTGTTGATTTGATAGGTTTTGGTGAAAGCAATAAGCCAGAGAAAGCAGATTATTATACAATCAAAGGATTTAGCAAATTCATTGTGGATTTCCTTGAAAGGATTGGGATAAAAGAAGACAAAGAGCATCAGCATAATAATAATAATAAAATAAGCATAGTGGGCTACTCAATGGGCGGCCATCCTTAGTTGAGTTGTAACTATGCATAACAACTGTTGTATCCCAGTCCTGTATGTGGTAACATTGACAAATATGAAAATCCAGGTTAAAGAATTAATTCATGTGATAACATCTTTCACACCTCCTGGATATTCTATTTGTTTACCTAGGAATTTGACGATTTGTCTTTGAAGCATGTAGTCTATTTACCGAAGCCTACTGGAAATACAGTTAGTAAGTAGGCATTCCTTTTTGTGTTCCATCAGTTTTCCTTAGGGTTCAGAGTCATTCATCCAATCTCAATCAGGTTCGATCTGTTTCCTATTCCTGGAGTACTTTATGAATAAATGAGATCGCAATTGATCCTTCGCCCACCGCGGACGCAACACGCTTG
>JALZGI010000544.1 GCA_030861105.1 Thermoproteota archaeon | reverse complement strand
CACGGGACTAGCCCGAGTGCGGCTGCCCCCATAAGCTTTCAGTGCGCAAACCTCAACACTTATGAAGACACTGAAATGGTACCTGGAGATAGTCTTCTTTCGATGCCCCAGTGACCGCGAATGGCCCCTGCGAGCTCGGCCACAAGCAGCATGGCGGTGCATGCATGCCAAGCAGTTTCTTCGACGTAAAGCTTTTTTATTTCAAATGGTTAGTCAAATTTAACCGGGAGTAGCTGCCACTACCTCGCCTTCATGAAGCATCAATGGTCACCTATTATTTTGTTTTGTAAAGCTATATTACGCGCTTGCCCTGAAGAATTAAACTGTAAGGGCTCTTTGCCAAACTTTTAGTTTAAAGATCCTAACCTATGGGTATTGATTAAACTGGACAGTCCGGGCCCAATCCTATTCAGGCAGCGCCGTCATGGATGGGACAGGGAGGTCATTAAACCATTAGGAATGGTACAGTATGAATATGTTTATTAGTAATCGGAATTATCTTTTAATCGGATGTCATGTTCTAGTGGGATTGGCTCTAGTAGTTGGTATCTATTTCCGTCTGAAGGGCCTTGGAAAATCACCTCTTGCAATAGATGAATACTATATTGCATCATCGGTAAGAAATATTCTTCAATATGGGCTGCCACAATTCGATTGTGGTGGTTATTATACTAGAGGCTTGCTTCTTCAATACCTTGTAGCTCCATTATTTAAATATGGTTCTAATGATGAACTGTATTTTCGGTCGATTACCGTTATTTCTAATCTTTTAACTATCCCAGCGTTGTATTTGCTTGGACAGCAAATAGCAGGCAGAGCAGTCGCCTGTTTCGCCGTGGTCTTGTTTTCTGTTTCAATTTGGGAAACAGAAATGGCGCGTTTTGCAAGGATGTATGCACCCTTTCAAATGTTGTTTGTTGGGTATCTCTATTTTCTTTATAAGGCGTTGATTCTTAAAGATGCAGCGGCTAGGAAATGGATGTATTGGATTTCTTTTATAAGCATCTTCGTCTACGAAGGGGCCATCTTTTTAGTAGCCTTGAACTTCATACCACTAATAGTTGACTTAAAAAAAATTCGTTTATCAGAATACTTTGCAAGTATTATCATCTTTATTATCGCCTATCAATCTATAACAACGGCCTGGGAAGACTTGGGCGCACAAAATTATCTTCCGACAGATTTGCCAGCCCCAACAGACTTGGCAGTGCCAACCATGCGACAAAGCATTGGGCCGATAGAACTGCCTATACTGCTAATTCCCACGTTAATCTCCAATTTATCATGGATGGTAGGGTTCGTTGTGCCGCTGGTACTGTCCTCCACCGCAATATGGCAACTTTTTTCGAGGGCGAAAGTAGGGAAAGAAATCACGAGGCTGCAAGCAGTTATAATTTCACTTCTTATCATTATATCTCTTTTTAATCAGTTTGGCTTACTTATAGAACTATCAATTATAGTGATAATAGCGGATCGTCTTTTTCACTGGTTTAATCTGAGCAATATCAAACTTCGGTCGCTCGTGTTACCGGGGGTAGCAGTAGCTACCACATTTGGATTCTGGTTATGTTACGCGATATTTTCCGAGGAATGGCGCGCATTACTTGATACCTGGATATTGTTTGATACTGAGGGAAATATTCTTTTGAAGCAAGTATTAACCATCCTTTTCGGATACCCGGATGTTTACTTCAAGATCGTCAGTTACTGGCTCAAAGCAATGCCCATAGAGACTATTATTATAAGCAGTCTGGCTATTTACGGATTGCTAATGGCATTAGTTAAGCGATATAGTGATAGCGAAGGATATCTCTTTCTGGTTGGAATTTTGGTTGTACTATCCTTGATATTAAGTGCATTAGTCAACCTTTATGCGGGTATCAGATACAGTTTTTTCATGTATCCTATTGTATTATTAATAGTTGTTCTATCTTTGAACAGATTAGTGCAATTGTTTCCCAAATCTGCAAAGTTTCATGCCATATATTTGGCAGTACTTGTATCTATATTTTTGTCGATTTCAGAGGATTTCCGTATTGATCACTTATGGAACATTGACAGTGACCGAATTCTCTATAGACTGGAATATGATTATTATAAGAGAACCCAGTATTATCCCCGGTATGACTACAGAAGTCCTGCATTACTTGTAAATGAGGGTGTTAAAACGGGCGATATTGTTATTTCGACAGTTCATAGTACCCCTTACTATCTTCGGCAATTGGATTACTTTTATAGGAATCAGGGATCGCATTGGCTTGATGGGATAATGGCATGTAACGGCAAGAGAGAGCTCTGGACAAATGCAGAATTTATCTATAAGCCAGAAAAACTGTTTGCTTTACTAATGAATGCAAGATCTACTACGTGGTTGATAGCCCACTACACTGCTGATACTGAGCAAATAAACAAACTTGATCTGGATGAGATCAGAAAAATATTTGGTCGCTACCGAATCTTTCAAACTGTCGATAGGACTATAGAAGTATACAAGATTCCTCCGAAGAAGGATCGAGAGTTCGGTATGAATGCAGGATAACTTCATCGAAAAATGGTATTTTTAAGTGGGTTGCCAAAAGTTCTATCATATATGAACTGAGATATCTGCTCAGTGATAATTAGAAATTACCCAAGGATTTCATGAAAACTAAAAAGTCACACATAACGCTTATATCCTTATGCCGAACTTCCTGAACCCACTTGCATGGCCACTTGCTGCATAATCTCGGCGCGGAGAGCCGGTTACGCCCATACTAAATGCCATATCAATAAGAGATCTAACAGATGTTTTTTAAAACTGATATTCACCCGTGGACCCAGTACTTGATCGTAATCCTGTTGGTGTTATTCGGAAATGAAATTCTCTTAGGGGGCCGAGCAGAGGCATTATTGATTGTATATTTCATTTTTCTTGCGCCTCTGTATTTCTTGCACAGAAATTCGCCATTGGCTCTCAGTGACTTGTTGGTCTTTTTCTCATTCTTGATGATTTTGGCGGTACAGTCCATCTCGTTCAATTTCTTTCCTTTAAAAACGATTGCAGGGTTCATTATACGGTTGTTTATTGCCTTTGCATCCGTGCGGCTGGTAAAGGATTTCCCACGAATTTATATA
This sequence comes from Thermoproteota archaeon, assembly GCA_030861105.1. Taxonomy (GTDB): domain Archaea; phylum Thermoproteota; class Nitrososphaeria; order Nitrososphaerales; family Nitrososphaeraceae; genus TH5893. Next base: position 986 of record JALZGI010000544.1, on the reverse strand, counting down.
AATGTAATATATGGAATTTGTATTATTAGTCTCTGCTTCTATGTACCGGAACAATTATTCCATGCAGTTGGACGAGATTTTGCGCCTCTTTTCACGCCATTGGCCAATCTGGTGAGAGATTTTTTTTTGCTGGATACAGGCAGTAAAAGTGCTTATTCTACCACTAATTCTATCACTATTTTTATCTATAATTTTGAAAATCCATATATTCCACATAATATATATCGAAATGCAGGGCCGTTTTGGGAGCCAGGGGCATTCGCAGGGTATATTTCGCTTGCGCTTATTTTTCTTGGATTAGAGAGGGAGAAGTATGATCGGCGATTCTACATATCCCGTTTTCTTGTATTAACTATTACCCTGTTGACGACAGTCTCGACAATGGGATATTTAGTTATGCCAATTGTTTTGTCAATCCATTACAGGCGAGTCACAAAAAGTGTAGTTGGGAGTTTGGGCCAGATTGCTGTTGTAATGCTGATGCTGCCGCTTTTCATGGCCTTATTGATCAATGTATGGAATCTTGAATTCATCGGCAGAAAAATCATACATCAGTATGAAGGGGCAATCGCGCAGAGAGACTATCTTTGGGAATATACCCGTTTTGGTTCTATGATGGTTCACTGGAAATATATCAAGCGTCGTCCAATATTCGGTTGGGGTATTCACCCCAAGACAAAATTCGCCCTTGATCCTAGGGATGAACGTAGAACAAAAGGGGCGGGAAATGGATTCTCCGGGTTTATCCATAGGTTTGGAATATTAGGAATGATCACTTTTGCATTATTTGCGTGGAGAGGCTTTTACGAGTTATCGAGAGAATCCTTGTTGCGGAGTGTAGCGGCAATACTTGCAATTCTGATGTCTCTAATCGGAGAGGAATTCCTACTTTTTGCACTTTACCCTGGATTGATGTTTATTACTAAGTCACCAGAAACAAAAAGAGAAGATTTTGCAGAGGAGAAAATTGGGCTCGTAATTGTTAA
>JALZGI010000506.1 GCA_030861105.1 Thermoproteota archaeon | reverse complement strand
GCCTTGAATATGGGTCTGAAGTCAATGGACCCATGTCCAGGAATTAAATGCTTATGAATTCGGTTATCAGCAATATCAGACAAGTGAAAATGCTCTATGAAATCTGATAACATGTAAACGACTTCTGCAGGGTCCTCCCTTGCACAATAAAAGTGGGCAATATCGAAATTTAGTCTAATATAGTCAGATTTAATGTCCCCCATAAATGATGAAAAGTCCCTCGATGTTTCTATTAATAGTCCAGGCTCAGGCTCAATGAGCACCTTTACCCCGTGCTGTTCTGCAAATGGTGATAAAGCCTCGATCTCCTTTGCGAATCGACGGAACATCGCAGCTTTGTTCCTAGTTGCCTCATAAATAGGTCCTCCGGCTTCCGTCGATATATTCTTGCAGCCCAATCTACTTGCAAGCTCTATACACTTGACGGTGTGCTCAAACCTAAGTTCCCTCATTTCACGTGCTTCCTCTATCCACGAAGGATGATATGTGTCTCGAATTGCGTATAGGGTAAAGGTATTAAGATTAGAAAGTTGCAATTTATGACCAGAAAGTAGCGCTCTGATCCTTGCTACATTTTGGTGTTGAGGCGGGTATGCATGTGGTATGTCACAAAGTATTTCAACACCCGAATAGCCGACCTGCGAAATTAATGGTATGAATTTCTCTAATGAGAATTTCTTAAACGCATTGCTACTAAATGCTAATTTCATAATCGAAAAAGTGTGATAGACGGAATAGCGGATAGTTCATAACAGGTATACATAGTCCCCTTTGATTCAAGATAGCAATTTTCCTAATCTTTTGTATTTTGTCTTCCATAAATCTGTTTTTCGTTATTGAGGGTCATCCAGCCCCGTTCTATTGAATGAACTCAAGAGGTATTAGAACAAGTTGATGTCAGAATCTGCGTAAGACTTATTCAAGAATTTGAGCACCTTCCATTATTACCTGAGGTTCATATGAGAGAAAGTTTATACAAGTAAGTCGTAGTTTGCTGAGGATGCACATAGATTGAAAAGAGAAGAATGTTTGGCTGACAATACCCTCTGTGTAAACCTTGCTGGGATATACTTGCGTAATCCAACTATGCTTGCTTCAGGTTTTCTGGGAATTTCCATGGACCTGTTTAGAAGGTTGTATAACTTAAATGTAGGAGCAATAGTTAGTAAGTCGATCAGTACCCTACCGATAGAAGGATATAGAAATCCAACTATTGTTTCGTTGGACAACTCAGGCTACCTAAATGCGGTAGGTTTGGCAAATCCAGGAGCTGACGCTTTTTCGCAAGAAATCAGGGAAAATGACAATATCCCCATACTGGTGAGTCTTGCAGGCTCATCGGATGTTGATTTCCCCTACTTAGTTAGCAAATTTGACAAATTAAATATTAGTGGATATGAGATCAATCTTTCGTGCCCTCACGTTGCAAAAATGGGAATGGATGTGGGCGATGACCCTGAGATGGTCTATAGAATTGTCAAAGCAACAAAATCGCGTACAACTAAACCAATTTTCGTAAAGGTGGGAATCGGAAACGCGGATCTGCTTTCTGTCGCATCTGTTGCAAAAGATGCCGGCGCAAATGGAATAACTGCAATTAACACTCTTAGAGCTATGGCGATAGATATAGAGACAGAAATTCCCATCCTTAGCAACAAAATAGGTGGACTATCTGGAAAGCCAATAAAACCGCTAGCAATAAGATGTGTCTACGAAATTACTAAACAGATCGGAATTCCTGTAATAGCATGTGGAGGTATTTTCGATTGGAAGGATGCGGTTGAAGCGATGCTAGCAGGAGCGTCTGCGGTCCAGCTGGGTAGCGTCATTGCAGCCAAAGGGTTGTCTAGCTTTCAGGATATAAATATGGGAATACGAACCTATCTTAAACGAAAAGGTGCGAGAAATGTAACGGAGATAGTAGGTCTTGCACACAAGCATTGACAGAATACGTATTGTTAAGATTGAAAAGATAGTTGACGAAACTTCAACAGTACGAACCTTGGCATTCAGAGACGGTATAAGCTCAAAGGCAGGGGCAGGCCAATTCCTAATGATTTGGATCCCCGGAGCAGAGGAGCTACCAATGAGCGCTATGATTTGGTCAAAGCAATTCTATGCAGCAGTTACTGTACGAAAAAAGGGATATGGGTCAACCTCACTATATAACAAGAGAGTAGGGGATAGCCTAGGTGTGAGGGGGCCATATGGGAATACATTTGAGATTCACAATAATGCTAAGAAAGTGATGCTAGTAGGGGGAGGAACAGGTCTGGTTCCTTTGTTGCGGCTAGCGGGTCCTCTAAATAGTTCCCGAATAGATACAACTATAATTATCGGCGCGAGAACTCATGTAGAAGTATTCTTCGAAAAGCTAGCGTTGAAATGTTTAGAGGACACGACCCATCGCGTGATTGTCACGACTGAGGATGGCAGTTATGGGGTACGAGGACAAGCCACGGATATCATGCAAATTTTGGTAGATGCTGAGAGGTTCGACACGATATACACGTGTGGTCCTGAAGGTATGATGAAGAAAGTATTCCAACTTGCTTTGGAAAAGTCGATCCCTATTCAGGCAAGTCTTGAGCGTTACATGAAGTGCGGAATCGGAATATGCGCTAGCTGTTGTATAGGAGATAGACTCGTTTGTAAAGACGGAACTATATTTGATGGCGAGAATCTGTCGTCGTTATCAGAATTCGGACTTGAATATCGCGACAAATCAGGGCGCAGATGCCCGTACCTATAGATATCTTCGTAATAAAGTAGTTGGAATTTTGTATATTGGGATCAGTGCATTCTAGAAACAATGTAAAGGTGCTTAGTCAAACTTGTATCATCGCAACTTATGCTTGGAGATTTTTCTGGCTTTGACATAGTCTACGAAATAAAAGAGGTACGTTCTCTCGCTTACTTTCAGAATCCATGGAATAAAAGACTCTGTGTTGGTTTTATCTTCAATCTTAAATTTAGAAAATTTGAGAAACTCCCTGAAAGATTGACTGTCGAACATCTTTTGTGGTCTAGGTTCGTGATTAAAATTAAAAGGATCAGCGATAAGAGTATATCCAGATGGTTTCAAGATAGAATGAATCGAAGGGAGCAATTTCGACGCGTCCACGAGGTTTATCATATTAAACACAGTAACCAAATCGAATTTTTCTGAGCTAAATGGTGTTAAGAGGCAATCTGCAACACAAAATTCTACATTTCCTATTCTAGAGTCGGACATCCTCTTTCTGGCTTCTCTTATAAAGGAGAAAGACAAGTCAATTCCGATAGCAAATGCATACTTGTTAGCAAGTGTCAATGTACTATAACCCAATGAACAACCCATGTCAAGTGCTACGCCGTCCATTTTTGGACTTATTGCATGAATTACTCTATTGTATAACTCGTTTGGTTTTAGTCGCCACCTCAAAGAGCTCAGGAATCGATCTGCAGGATCGTGTTCATATTGAGTCCATCTGTACGGTGCAAACCAAACACCTTCCTCTTCATAGCGATCGCTTCGAATTTGTGTTGTCTCCAGGTGTCTACCTACTTCTCTCAGGAAGCTCTTCATTTTTTCGCTCCTTGTCTTGATTAACCATTTACCATATGTAGAAGTTCTTCCTTGGACATAGGCTGAGAAGTTTTTTACAACGATGGGGACGCCTTCTATTATTGGATAAGTGGCTTCACAATGGGGACATTGTAAAAATCCTTCAATACATTCGTGGTTGCCAGTATCAAGTAGTGGATCTAATGAAAGCCTAGTCTCCTTGTCTTCATGTTGAAGGCATATGAGATGGCGAGCAAATTCTCTTTTCACTGTCTGATCTGCTATATGGTTAACGGTATTTATTGTCATAGTATACTGATGCCTGGGACTCCGTTATGGCTCCTTCCTCTTTCAGCTCTTCGGCTAGCGAGTCATATGATTCCAGATAGTTTAGCTTAGATGGGATATTGCATTAGCTATTGCTTTTTGTTTGTAAACTTGGAATATATATTTCGATAAGATAATTGCAAATCAATACTTCGTTCGAAAATTGATTTGACCGTCAGCAGGTCGCTCAAGAGTTTACCGTCTCTTTTTTTCTTGATAGCTGTCGCAAGCATATCTGCCTCCGCAACATAGCTTGAAACATACTTTTTGGTATACGAGTTCTCGGATATTATAGACACTATAAGATTAGGATCGTCACTGAGAATTCCTTGCATGAGAAGAAGATGAGTTTTGAAGAAAGCACCAGCTATTTTTTGCAAATATATAATGTCCTCACTTGACAGAAGCTTGGCAAATGTCATGTTTACAAAATAAGTTAATCCAAGGATTATCGCCATGTACCTATCGTGTGCTTGGGCTGTAGGTAATACTATGATTTCCGATCCTTGCAACAGTGAAGACAACAAACCTAATTCTGTTTTCTCGTTTCTAACTGGTATGAGCAGCACCTTTGTATTCCTTATACCAGAAGCACCTGGTCCAAACATTGGATGAATACAAAGAGGTTGAACCTTTCTGGAATATTTCTTTAATTCAACAAAAGTCCTCGCTTTAATCGAGGAGATCTCAGCCAATATTGCACCCGGTCTCATGCCCAAAGCACAATCCTTTATAACAGATGGTGTAGTAGGG
>JALZGI010000342.1 GCA_030861105.1 Thermoproteota archaeon | reverse complement strand
TCTTTCGTTTCTAAATTGAAATAGCGCTGCCAGAAGTTGTTTCTCAAAGCTTCTATCATGTATTAATTGTCCTACCCCGGAGACACATAATACTAAGTCCTCAATCTTAGGGCTTTCAAATATAAACCAAAGATAGCCATAGGAATCATTAATCATCCTGTATGACAGGTGGGAGTCAACCTTGCTTACGTCAAGGAATTGCTTAATTTCTGCCAAAGTCTCTGTAAAGAACCGTCCACTGACGCTCTTTAAACTCAATGCGGCTTTGCCCGTGCACTTCAGATCAAGCTTGGTTTCTAAGGTTGTCTGAGCAGATAGTAGAGAGAATAGAGCACCGGAGTCTGTCTGGTGACTGTTGGAATTCTTATTTTTTAGCCTTCTAAAAAAATTCAACCCATGGAAGCCTCCATCTCCATGAGTTTCTGTACCCTCTTCTGAACGGGGGGATGAGTTGAGAAAAGATTTCCGATAGTGCTACCAGATAAAGCAGGAACAATGAAAAATGCGTTTAATCCCTCCTCTTGCCTTAAGTCTCTCGTTGGTATATTTTTCATAGTACCGCTAATTTTCATTAAGGCGTTGGCCAACTCGACGGGCTTTCCAGTCATTTGTGCTGATCCTCTGTCCGCGGCAAATTCTCTGTAGCGTGAGATTGCTCTTATAATAAGAAAGCTGACAACCCACGTCAATAATGCTACAGCAATCACAATTAACATTGCACCAGCTGAATTGTTATTGCGGTTGCTCCCATACCCCATTCCTCCACCATACAAACCGCCGTAAAATCCAAATTGCATGAGATACCATGCTACTGTGGAAAATAGACTGGCAAGAGTTAAAACCAAGACATCTCTGTTCCTGATATGTGTCAGCTCATGCGCTATTACGCCTTCTAATTCTTCTGTATTCAGGACGTCCATTAGACCCGTTGTTACGGCGACCACAGATGACCTGGGTCCTTTGCCTGTTGCAAAAGCATTAGGCATACGCGTGTTTATCACGGCAATCTTAGGCTTGGGAAGATTGTTCCTAGCAACTATTCTCTCAACCAAATTATGCAATTCAGGAAACTGGTCTCTTGTTACCACCTTGGCGCCAGAACTCCATAACACTATCTTGTCGGAAAAGTACCACTGCGCCATTATCATTATTACGGCGATTATTGTTATTGGCAGAAAGCCTAGACCAATATATGCAAGAACGCTTAAGAATATTATGTACAGTAAACCAAGAATTGCGAAACATAGAATCATCCGGGCAACTAGTCCCGAGTCTCTCTTTTGCCATGATGGTCTTGGGCTAAGCAATTAATTACTCTACAATTATCATCGCGCTGAGACTACTTTTAAATTATTTGCATGATTCGTGCATAAACAGTTCCAACCTATCCATAGCCTCTTCAAGTACTTCTTCTCTGGGGAGATATACGATCCTGAAATGACTAGAGCCGAAAGCTTTGCCAAATCCCGACCCATGAACTGTGAGCACACCTGTCTTATTTAATAAATCTAGGACAAAATGTTGATCATCTCTCCAACAGGAATCTAGTTGAATCTTCGGAAAGACATAAAATGCGCCAAGAGGCATCCTGCAAGAAATCCCCTCGATAGCATTAAGACGTTTCACAATGTAGTTCCTTCTTCTACGCAATTTTTCTACTAGTTCTGATATATGGGATTGTGGACCACGCAAAGCCTCTACTGCAGCCATCTGAACGGGCAAATTGGTAGAAATACGCACCCTGGCAAGTTTGGGAACGTGATTACGTAACTCTTCTAGGCCTTTTGAATTGCTATTGAAACAGATATACCCACACCGCCAGCCTGTCATAAGATATGACTTTGAGAACCCATTTAATAGAACTACTGGGGCATCCTTTGCCACTTTTCCTATACTGGTGAATTGATTGTCAAAAACAATTTTGTCGTAAATTTCATCTGCAATGATGTACAAATTGTGTTCTCCTGCAACGTCAATTAGTTGTTGAAGACTTTTGCGGTCAAATACTTCTCCAGTAGGATTGTTTGGGCTAATCACACATATAGCTCTGGTTTTAGGAGTGATTTTTGATATTAGGTCTTCTAAGTCAGGTCTTCCATCAGGATGCAGCTTGAATTCAACGGGTTTTCCTCCATAAAACTTGACGTATGAGGCATATGGTGGATAATAGGGACCTGACATAAGAACTTCAGAGTTGGGATCTACAATAGAAGCCATTATCATATCCAGGCCCTCCGAGACACCATTTGTAACTAGAACGTCATCTTCTGTTACAGACAATCCTTTCTGTGACTCCTTTTCAGTTATTGCCTTTCTTAACTCTGGCAATCCTTCTGAGTCCGTATAGTAATTCTTGTTCTCTTGGACGGCTTTGATCAGCGCTATTTTAATGTGATCAGGAGTGTTGAAGTCATATTTTACCGGGTCTCCTATATTCAAGTATATTACCTTGCCGCCAGCGCTCTCGTATTTTCTTGCATACAGGATAATATCTCGGATGGCATATTCCACCCCATTTGTTCGATCTGAAACTTTCAATTAAGCACACGTATGAAGGGTGTCTACTTAGATAAAATGTTATGTTACATCATAATTAACTATAACTAATTTTATCAAGAAAATTAATTGATTTTTGAACTAATACTTACCCACCTTAGGTCATGCTACATATTAGTCCCTGATTATAAAAGGGATGTGGATCTCGGTTTGGGACATGTTAATAGCTGCTCTGGTGAATTATGTAGCGGGAACATATACACAGGAATTGCTGTTTTAAAAGCGGTTTGACAAGTTTGGGATTTGCTCAATTTTAACAATTCGAACATTTTTAACGCCTAGTTGTTTCCAAAATTAAACTACATGTATATAATATAGGTCAGAATAACAGATTACTTTCTGCAGCTCAATCCCAAACTGGGCGTGTCCTTTTTCAGGAACCAGGCAAATTTTTCTCTAACACTGTTTAAATGATTTAATGAAGCATTATTGGTAGGCCTAATATGTGCATCGAGGGCCGCAGGGTGGCCTGGACTCACATAGTATCCCCAAAGTTACTCTTGAGTCCCCTGCGGCCTTTAGTTTGTATCATTCTCTATGCTACTATGGAATTTTGGAGTTCTCGCTTCTCTTTTTGTTATTATAAAAAGCAAATTATAGTATATAATGACACTGCACGTTATCTTCCACTTTAATTCTGCAGAAAAAAGTTTTTCCGTGATTGGGGGTACAAGCATTTGGTTGTTCCCAAACTATGGTTACAGAAATCAAGTAAAATAGCACTTAAGGAGTAACAATCCATTTATCCTACCACTTCATGCATTAGTATATCTTCATTCATTAAAGGCCGCAGAGTCACTAACAAGATACATAACTTATCTCTCAACGATCCTCCAGCAATGCGCCCATCATAATTTAGCAAATTATAGGAATTATCCCACTTATTTACTAAATCCTATACAAAATTTGTAAATCCTTCAAATCAAGTCTAGGAGATTATGTAATATAATATATACTACATTTGTGTAATATAGGTATGGTTGAGACCTTAATTCATCAAGCATTGAACTTGGAAGGTGCTGCTGTCTTTATACCATTAGGATTTGGTCTGCTTGTAGGCTTAGTATATGTTGCCATTTCAGCAGCCCGGC
>JALZGI010000477.1 GCA_030861105.1 Thermoproteota archaeon | reverse complement strand
AAGGCTTCTAAAGGGTTATTGTAGGCATCAACTTCATAACCATTCATTTCCAATACCATTTTGAATACTGAAATTACATCTACTTCGTCGTCTACAAGCAGGATTTTCTTTACGTTACTTGTATTGTCTACAGCAGCAGCGGTATTAGAAGTAGAAGACAATGACCCTATTACTTGTTACCTCCTTAATGTAAGTTGTGCTCCTTTTCACCTTTCATCATTATCTTTAGAAGTTTCAGTCCTTTCTTCGGTTTCTGCTCAGATGTTGTAAAACTAGGATAGCAATCAGGTTTTAGTTGGCCTTATTTGGTAGAATATAAGACTGGCTCTAATTAGTTACTCTTGTAGATATAGAATTTAAGCAAACTGCAGGAAGATAAGTAGGTAGAGCAACCCCTAATTACCTTAAATACATACATACGAGCAAGTGGTAGGAAATTATCACAGTTTCAAATATCCTAACAATCTGTATGAAATAGAAATATTCTATTTAGTAAAAATTCGAGAGGCAAATTGCCTTATATAGTTGCTAATTCTATATCCTCCTGAAGCTTTGACAGCTTCATCTCTTCGTTCTATAAAGGGTAAAAAGGAGGTTACCAGAGTATTTTATGGGGTTGATACCGTCATAAATACAGTTATAGAGTTTTTAAGCCAAACAAAGAATATAGTTTATGCGTGCGTAGACGAAACAAGACCCATTTTGACTATTGATATCTTGGTGTTAAAGAAAGCGTTTGAAGATGCAAAAAAAAGGGGTGTAAAATTATTGTATATAACTGAAATTACCAAAGAGAACTTGTCTTACTGTAAACAGCTGATATCCATGGTTGATGAACTCAGGCATCTGGATGGAATTAAAGGAAATTTCTATATAGTGAATCAGGATATCTTGCGCCTGCTACACTCCATGAAGAGGGACAGCCAGCTTCACAAATCATATATAGTAATGTTAGTGAACTCATAGACCATCAAAAATATGTTTTTGATAGTTTTTGGGAGAAATCTATCGCCGCAGAACAGAGAATCAGAGAGATAGAAGAAGGAAGAGAACCAGATTTCTATGAGGTTATTACAGACACAGAAAAAGCAAGCCAGATTCTAATTGATTTAGCAAGATCTGTGAAGAGGGAGGCATTATTTTTTCTACCTAACGCCAAAGCAATGGTGAGGTTGGAAAGAATTGGCATTATAGATTATACAATAAAGGCCTCACAGAATGGAGCAATTGTAAAGATTATTTGTCCACTATCTGATGAAAATGGGCGGATTGTAAAAAGAATGTCTAAAATGGCACCCCAAATACAAGTTCTAAATGGTAATAATTCACCATACGGTATGTACATTGTTGATAATGAAAGGTTTCTTAGAGCTGAGCTTAGGCGACCAGAAGCTGAAATATTTTCAGAGGCTATAGGTTTAGTTGTATATTCCAATAGAAGAATCACCGTTGACTCATTCAAATCAATATTTGAATTGCTTTGGAATGAACGTACACTAATTGAAAGGCTGAAGAGAACAGACAGCATGCAAAAAGAGTTTATTAATATAGCAAGTCACGAAATGAAAACACCTACACAAGCTATCATGGGATTCTCTCAAATGTTAGAGCAATATCCAGAGAGGAGACAGGAGATGATAGAAGCAATAAAAAGAAATGCGGAGAGGCTTCACAAACTAACTAACAATATTTTAGACGTTACAAGGATTGAAAGTCAGACTTTAAAGCTTTTTAAAGAGAAAGTAAACATTAAGGAAAAAATATTAAGTGTGATTGATGATGTCAAAAATCAAGTTCAAAATCCTGAAAAACTGAAAATAACGGTCTCAATTCCAGTAGAGCCTGTGTATATTCAAGCAGATAAACTTAGATTATATCAAGTCATATCGAATCTGCTTACTAATGCTATAAAGTCTACTAAGGAAGGAACTATATCTGTTAGTGCTGATGTTAAACACAATAACAGAGAACTTATTATTGCGGTGAAGGATTCCGGTCAGGGTATAGACTCTGCTATTATGCCAAGATTATTTACGAAATTTGCTACAAGATCAGAGGTGGGAACAGGACTTGGGCTCTATATATCAAAAAACATTGTTGAGGCTCATGGTGGAAGAATGTGGGCTGAGAATAATCCTAATGGAAAGGGAGCTACATTCGGTTTTAGCATTCCAATAATATAAAATCTTAACTGGTGTTTATTACGAGTGTCATGCCACATTCTTGACAAATACAGCAGCACTATCAAAGCCTGATGATCACGATTCCTGTGAATCGCTACTCATACTGACTACGTCATCCTTCTGTTGTCTAATTTTTAGACATAATTTTGGAATAATTGGGATTTATTGTTTAGATACTTTTGGCTGCACAGACGCTGCGATGGTTTCTTCCTCTGTTTCTCTTGTTCTCTTTTTATTCGAAGATATTCTTCTTGCAATTCTCCAGGATAATTCCATTGCACCGTACGTTGGTAGAAAACCAATTGCCACCCAGAAGATACTATCAAGAAACATTTTATACTCACCCTTTTGTTATTGCAATAATTATATTAAATTTGATTAGACCCAAAGTGAAGATCTTCATACAGGATATGAATGTTAAGAGGAGTCTAAGCATAATAAGCAGCTGTTATGTAAAATCAAATCCATTGTCTAGTTATCATAACCTCTTATTATAAAGATATTTCATACTCTGATGTAAATATTCTACTATATGAGCCAAAATCATCAAATATTAATTGCCGAATCACTGCATATGCCAAACCTCAGCCAAAGTAGATGTGAGAATTTTGGCGACAAACTATGTAACTGTGGTTATTGCTGCATTGATGGATAAGTAAGACATCACATCATTTAGTTAAGTCCTAAAAGTCTGATTACTATAGATATCTAAAATTCAGCGATCACTGAATTAAGGTTCCCAATAAAAATACGAGTTTTGAACTTGGAATACAAGTATGCAGCTTATTATAACCACATCCCCTGATCTTTTTTTATTTTTACCATTACAGGCTTCTCAGAATACTGAATTGCCTCAATTAAGGATTGCAGTAGTGGTTAGAAAATCTGATTATATCAAATTATGTGACACAAATCTATGCAACATTACAAAGTCATAATAGAACTGATTAAAGACACTATTTTTGATAACAGCAGAAAACAAGAATGCATGCGAACGCGATACAACTCGGAAAATATTAGTAGGATAAAACAATCATTATTAGTATTTATGATGAAACAAAGAATAGTTAGATACTATATTGTCTGATTTGTATGATGAACATCTTGTAAATGATAGAATAGAATTCAAGATATATTCATGTAAAAAGCTTTTAGAAAGCCTTAAAAAAACGAAATTAATATACGAAAACTTTCAGGCAAACAACCAAGATATTAGTCAAGCACGTACAAATCTCGAGATAGAGATTGATTGCTTGATTTCACAAATGATAAGTGTTATAGATTGTCTTTTGATTCAAATAAGCAACAAGCTAGGTCTCAGCATACCATTGCATCAAATTTCAATTGATAGGGTAGTAAGTGAATTATATTCTAAGACTAAGAAGATTGATTTATTAACTGAATTAGATATGGCAAGGGAGCATGGTAAATGGTACTGGTCAGTTGTTGAATTAAGAAATCATTCGCTAGTTGAACCATTCGATGTAAACACGCGCAATCCAGATTTGATTTCATTTTTGGAAGAATGCTTTAACCATGTTAGAGTCTTAATTGAAAATATTAAAAACAAGGAGCCCCTTGGAATAGACTAAGGTCAATGCCATACTGATTTTAAGCAACAGAATAGCGGCAAGCTTGCCTAGATCATTATAGGTTGATCCTTTTGACTTAGATAGAATTTTTTAGATCAAGCGAAAATATGGCGCTAAGAAAATAGAAATGACTACAAGATCAAGACAAAGATAAAGGGGATATCAAAAACAGAGATAATGTGAAAGTAAAAGATGTGACAATATCGCTAGTCTAAAGGGCATGTTTTGACCTCCTCTCCAATTTGGTTCAATTCCTCATCTGATTATGTACAGAAGGAAACATCCTTTCTAAACGGAATACAAATTAGACTTAACTACTTTATCTTGTGATATACCGTATTTTGATACAACTGATTTTACCAGGTTAACATACCAATCTTCAGATAAGGGTGCTACGAATATCCTATCAAGTAGCGTTTCTAAGTCTATTGGAACATATCTCCCCGCATTAGTAAGTAAATCAGAACGATTTTGTTTGAAGGGTTCTATCTTGTATAACTCCTTAGCGGCGTCTCTAAGTACAAGTCTCCTATTGTCATGTTGGGAAAACGTTGTAGTTGTAATGACCCTTAGTTCTTGTTCATATTCGAAGTGTTTTCTTTTTGTTATGAACAATTCAAGTAGATTAAAATCATTTATAGAATCTCTACTGTAGTCAATGTAGTTTACTTTTCCTATGAAAATGTCATCGTCTAAATTGATGTCAAAACTTCTACACAACCTGTCATAAGTGGATTGGATTGAAATTCCTGTTTTCAATTGGGAATATAGGTTCCACATAGCTGCTGACTCAACTTCATTGATATGCCAACTGTTGATTACGATTACATTTCTAAGAGTTTTGTGTGTCTTTTCTCTCAGAATAGGAGACAAAAGTGAATTACTATTATGCTTATTATTGTTGTTACTGTATTGGAC
>JALZGI010000456.1 GCA_030861105.1 Thermoproteota archaeon | reverse complement strand
ATACGGAACCATGATCCATGGTTGTCAAGGCGCAGTTTTTTGGGAATGGTACCGGGAAGAGTTATTATCGGCACCACGCAAGGACAGGTGATGTATATACGAGGGAGGTTGCACCCCGGTACGTTTGCCACCCCCATATGCAGGAGCAAATTTCTTCGACTTACCGATCCCAGTGTTGGATTGTTAAGCGCCGGTATTCTGTGAAACTCACTATAGTACAATTTGATAATAATTGTAGGGAAGCGGCTTTAGAGGCTTCCCTATCGCATTTCAATCCAGCCTTTCCAGCTTGTTGCGATATATTCCCTTAGTTCTGGACGCGCTCCAGCTTTATCCTTCCAATGTTTTGCAAATAGAAATCTCTCTACTAAGGCCCTCTGACGTTTTGTCCTTGTACTTCCCTCTAATGTTTCAAGCCGATTAATTAGCGACATAAACTTGTCAATCATATCTATTTTCGTGCTTCCATCTTCATCTAGGTCGTTATATCCCTTTTCAATTCTTTGGGTGAGTACAGGCTTCAACGCTTCATTATACAGCTTATTACTCACGATCCACCTGCGCACTTGATTGATATCTTTGTCATTCCAGAACTCTGCATAGAGCGCGCGAAAATCATCAACCCATTGTTTCCGCTTTTGGTACAGCGAGATGATGGTCACGGTCACGCCTGCACAGAGAGAGCTAATGAGTATGCCCGCTCCGCTCATTAACTGTCCCATCTCTCCCCACGTCATGGGTGCTCCTCCTCGTTGCCTTGCCACACCATCCCAAACACGGCCACGGGAACAACATGCGTTGCCCACCGGTACGTTTGCGACCCTCATCTGGAGGAGCCAACTATACCACCTTGTTTTCAGACATGTTCACAAGCAGAATCTCCACGCAGCTTTTGAGAAACGAAGCACCCACCGGGGGCCCGTTCCGAGAAGCGGGCTTATCGGAACAGGAGGAACAATTTCCACCGACTCACCTGAACCCCTCCTCAGACTGTCGCCTGCCACGGACCATGACGCCAAAATCGTGAAGTAAAAGACCCGGATTTGGGCTATGATGCGTAAAATTTTCCGTCTAAGCCGCCCCAACGGGGGATGAGACCTACATATCGCGAAGGACTATTGGAAGGATGATGTAGCGCGGTTTGTGATGTGGAAGTATTGCCACATACTCGATAACTAGGCGCCACCCGAGACTCAATATGCTCGATTGTTTCAAGCCGTACCTTTTGTTCCTTTTAATACCACTGTTAACAATTCTGATGACCAACCTGCTTGGTTTGGCCCTAGTGTTGGTTCTCCCTGCTATTCAGCGCGTATCCGAGGTTGTAATTCCGTTCTTTGGGTTGATCGAGCGGTTGATCGTCGTAGCTATCGTCGTCGGCGCTATAGCATGTCTTATTGCTAGGGTGATTTTCGAGCCCGAGTATGGGCCTCCCCTAGGGATTCCCAGCCGGCAATTGTTCTCAGCTATCATAT
The DNA here is from genome assembly GCA_030861105.1 of Thermoproteota archaeon. Lineage (GTDB taxonomy): Archaea > Thermoproteota > Nitrososphaeria > Nitrososphaerales > Nitrososphaeraceae > TH5893. Next base: position 1,113 of record JALZGI010000456.1, on the reverse strand, counting down.
TGACTTTTTTCTTTTTACCCATTCTGGTCCTTTTTTGCGTGTTCGCTTACGAGGCATTCTCTACGCTATTAGCTACGCCTCTTTTCAAAAAGTATAATATATTTTTCTTCCTCATCTTAGTTATTGCATTACTTCAATTTGCTTTAAGAACTGACGCCTTACAGCATATGAGCTGGAAGAAGCTCGCAGATTTATGGCTTAAACCACCAGCGGTTAGTACCATAACAGTGGGCGGGTTTGGGTTCATTGCAACATCAGATGTAATACAGAACCCTTTATTGCAGCTGACGATGAAATCAGAATACACAAATCTCTCGATAATAGTACCCATAGCACTATGCGGTGTCGTATTTATGGTTTTAGCAATAATTCTTGAGCGCATTGGCAGATCCAAAAGTCCAGATGATAACAGCAACATTCCAAAAGGATGGTTCTACACAGCGTTTGGGTTTGCCTTTGTTGCGAACCTCTTAATGTTCGCTCTTCTGTTAACGAGCATGTTTCTAACAGTACACACACATTACATTACACAGCTGAGGCCAGGCACCTAACACAGGCGTGCAGCTGTTCGGCAACAGCTGAAGCCCAGATATTGTGGCGAGCTTCTGCCAAAGGAATGTCTTCGAAATGGATGGATTGCGATTGTTGGGCCATGAAGGGTCTCTCTTTTCTATGCTATGCGCCTCCGGCTAAGAGCGGTCTGATCGCTTCATAAAAGGGCCCGTCCCGGCTCTGCACCTGGTCATAGCAGATGAACGCCATGGCGTTCCAGATCAGATCTTTCTCCTCCTCTGTAATGGCGCGACGCGCGCAGAAGTCCAGAAAAGCCGCCTCGGCGGCCTCGGCCGCGTCAGGCGGGGCCACCGTATGCTCGCCTCTCACCGCCCCGTTCCCATTGGTCTCGTCGTCGGCCTCTTCTGCCGCGTAAATCTCGAGCTCTGCATGCCCCTGCTGCGCGCGGACGCCTTCGATGTCGAAGAGCTCCGCGGTGTCCTCGACGTACAGCGCGACAAAGACCTCATCCTCGGGCTCCAGCGACTGGAGCGCCACGCATAGCTCATGGATGGTCATCGTTCGCCTCCTCTGCTGCGGTCGTGCAGCAGGGGTAGAGGA
>JALZGI010000453.1 GCA_030861105.1 Thermoproteota archaeon | reverse complement strand
AGATATAGAACAAGAGAATGAGGTAGAAGTAGAACAAGAGAATGAATGTGAGAAGACTATCGCTTCATGTGTTAACCTTATCGAGGAGATCTCACTAAGCAATCAGATTGGAGATAACGAGGAAGACGAGGAAGACGAGGAAGATACAGAGTAATAGGATTAATAGTGGCGTCAGTACCGCCACAACCACCAATTTTTTGTATCATAAATTAAACGAATTCGGATAAGTGTTTACGAGTATCCACGCCATATTTAATTGCATTTGATTGCAAATCTTTTTGGCCACTATAATACTGAAAATGAAATTGCAACACAAAGGTTAGATTATCTAATTGCATTATAAAACATCAAAAAGAGGAGGCCTTACATATGAATAATGACGATGAAGAAGAGAACTTACTCTCTATATTTCACCAAGGTAAATTAGGCAGTTGCCAGGGTAAATAGAGGGGAACAACTGGACTAGCATTAAGCGGAGCAGGTACCTTAGTCATTTCTGCTTCTACCCTTTTGGCCTCCTGAAAAACAATTTGTGCTACATACAAGTCTACTCCTATTTTATTGGAAATATCCGAAGCGGTACTATTGAGTATAGACTTAATTGTTAAAAATCCTGAGCCAATCAGAGCATCCTTAATTCCGCTAGCCAATTCTAACAGTTGAATCTCTGACTTCATTTAATCTTTTTATCTATAATTATAATATATAACTACTATAGAAGATTATTTCGCTATCATGAGTTTGTATTTTTTGTGCCTTTTCTGAAAGGGTAAGAAGACATGATTTATATCAACAATGATTGATCGTCGTCACGAGCTCGTATAGTCTCTTCGCCTAGTTCATGATGTAGAGATTTGGAATGCTCCTTGGCTATATCGATATCTACAAAATCTTTCTTGCATGAAAAACAATGATAAATTATCTTCATATGTTTAATAGTGTGTATCGTATAAGAAGTAATCCTGTTGACGGTAATATTAACCTGGCTACTAGTCATTTTATCTTATTGACTTGAGCAGATGCATCCTCAACAAATAACCGGTAGGCTTTGGCTTCTTGTAGATTGAATCTCCTGCGGCTTACTTATGTCATACATCTTCGTAGATAAGATAAGATAAGACTCGGAGTAATAACATCCTACCTAACCCGGAGAATGCGGCATCATTATCACTCCGAGTCGCCTTTCTTTATGACTCGAACTTAACTGCTTTCTAATCGTTTGGGATGTCTATACAGTGCAAAACTAAGAGAATCACAACAAATGGTCAGAGGAAAAGTAAGTAAGTCCAACAACTCTAATTCATATTACTTTACTTCTTCTTTTATGTCCTTATCAGTATCACTAACTCCTTGTGTTGTAGTTTTAGTGGTACTGCTTCCATGTCTTGTTGTAAATTGCGCCTTAGTTTTCTCATCTTCTACATTAGACGCTTTCTTCTTCTTAGACATGCCCTCCTCCTTTTTCATCTGCTCAGCCTCAGCCGCAGTCTCAGCTGATGCTTGCTCTGTGTCTTTATGCAATCCTTTATACAGTCCGGCTGCAATCAATCCTCCAATAATAGGTGCTACCCAGTAAATCCAATGAAAATCAAAGTTTCCAGTGACCAGTGCTGGACCAAAAGAACGTGCTGGATTTAAAGACCCTCCACTTATGGATCCTCCGAATAGAACGTTAAAACCTAATGTAAATCCTACCGCAGTACCTGCTAAAGGCCCTATCTTGTTTTCAGATGTAGTTGCTGCTGTTACTACATAAACTAGAGTAAATGTCATAACAATTTCCAATACTAACGCTCTAATGACATTATCATCCGCAGGAAGGGTCACGCTAGCGGCCATAGAAGAACCAAAAGTAGCATATACAACACCTGCTCCGATAACAGCTCCTAATATCTGACTACCGATATACAGTGCTGCTTCTCTTCCGCTAAGTCTTCTTGCGACTAGAAATCCTATCGTAACGGCTGGATTAACGTGAGCCCCAGAAATATATCCAATAGCATAGACTATTGCAGTTAGTACCAAAGCATGAACTAAACCTATTCCAATTACTCCTAACTGTCCACTGTCAGAATATACAGTAGCTGCTGAAGCAATAGCATAAACGAGAATGAATGTGCCAACTATTTCAGCTAAATATTTCTTTTTTGAGCCTGCAGCCACTTTGTCTTTAGTT
>JALZGI010000412.1 GCA_030861105.1 Thermoproteota archaeon | reverse complement strand
TATGAAGATCGAGGAACGCTATACCAGTCATTGGCTTTTTCATATTCAAACTGCAAACGAAATTCATTTGCCTCACTAAAATTAGCTAGGGTTTTTTAGGACCGTATCCATTGTTATATTTGCATATGCTACCAACTGATCATTGTCTGAGTATATTGACGGATACTGAACCTCAAGTAAAGTCTGTTGTCCCCCACTTTCAGAGATTATCCATTGTACAAGATCGAGTATGACTGCCCTTCTACTTATTTCATCCTCTTCTTTGTAATCATTACTAACAGGTAAGGAGGCATAATAGAGACCAACTATGGGGTAAGCATCACTTACAATTCTGCTTGCGTTTATAGTAGGTAAATGCTGTTCTTGTGAGGGGGTTGAATCTGTGTTAGAATTGTAGAATTGAAGGGCAACATCTATAGCCCTACCAATTGAGTTTGCAGAAGGAACAATGTAATCTCCACCCGCATTTCCAATTGCTGCATATGTCATTTTAGTTTGTACTGCATATGAAAAATCTACATATCCAATAGAATATGGTATTCTTCTAACCATCTCCGCAAGCTCAGCAGGTTCCGAGGTAACAATGCTATCATTTATTGGCCATCTTGAATTCTGTGAGCCAAGATACTGATTAAGTAGAAGTTGAGAGCTACTACTGCGACCATGCGTGTTGTCCTCATTGTTATGCACTACAACCATTTTTTCATGTGGAAGGTTCAGATCTGGATTCAACCCTTTGATAGCTGCATCATCCCACTCATTGATGCTACCATTCAAGATAAGGGATAATATGGTAGAATTGAGTCTCAGACCGGTTGGGATATCCGGAAAGCTGGGAATATTATAAACTATAGCTACAGCTTGAGCACTCACCGGAAGATATAAAGTATTATTGTTCTCGTTAGAGGTCCCAACTATTTTTAAATCGCTGGGACGGCTATTATCACCTTCAGCTGCGATTATTTCTCTATCTGCTAAATATTCTACATTTAGATTAATCAATGATGCAAGTTGCTGATTTTCATATTGTGCGATCCATCTCTGAACAAAAGGAAAGGCTGATGTTGAAGCCAGAATATCTATTGTTGTTGGCATTGTAGCACTGACAGCGGTTTTGTTGCTTATGTTATCTATAGTAGTTACCTGAGTATTTTCTGATTCATCCTGCTCGGACGGAAGGTTAAACCTTGGTTGGAATAAAGGCGTCAATGCTACTGATATTACTATGGCAACAAACACAATTACTAATAATGATATTAAGATAGTTTTCTTCTTGGATAAATTAACTATACTACATACACACCCCTGTTTTCAAGATAATTAAGAAATATCATCCTCATCGTCAACCACCAGCGGTTTTGAAAGTATCATTTTCCTTATGCTCTTTGTAGTAAGATAATATAGAAGAATCGCGATTCCAAAAAAGAGAGGATACCACCATACTAGACCGTAAAATGAGAGGTTGAGAGGTGTCATCACGTCTTTTGGCCATTCACCAAAAAGAGCAAAGTAAAACATGTCTTCAAGCCATATAAAATTTAGCATGTTGCCTGTGCCCCACAAAAGGCCCTGGACTTTTACAACCTTGGTTGTTCTAAAAACTAACTTGTCAAAAAAAGGGTTAAATGATATTAGGATGGCCAAAAGCAGCATTATAACATGATAAAGGTAAATCTGGTAAATAATATGGATGTTCATAGGATAAACTAGCACACCTAGTCCTATAGGACTTGCGAGTAGCATATGTTCTATCAATCCATAAAGCATTGCAAAGAGGAATATCGAGACCATTGATGTGAGATTTACTGGCCTCAATGGAAACCTCCTGCCAAAAATCAGTGATGTCATTTACTTTTTGTTTTTTAGACGACGACATGCCATTTATGGTTGCTGCCATAAAATATTCAGGATGGCGAAAAAGACCGCAAGCACATATATGTTATGCAAACTTGGTTACAGCTTGACATCATCGAGATTATATTCTGTCTATAATGAATAACTTTAACGGTGATTCTGCAAGTTAAAGCAGTCTTGTTTCTTCAAAATATATGTGTCTTGGTTATGCTTTAGACTGACCTGGACTTTCTCTGCCGTTTAGTCTATAGTGAAGCCTTGTGCTAAGAAGTTTCAACCTCATAACGATACCAAAGTAGAAGGTAGTCAGTAGTCCTTTGTCTTTTAGTTAGGAAAGATGAGGATGGTGATCCACAGATTGCGGAAGGAGAACGGGAGGCAGAGGACAAAGATGTGCTGAAATTAACTCATCACTCCACGCTTATGGGTTAGAATAGCGGAAAAATTAAGAGTTATCCGGGGCTTGTATTGGACTTTTCAACCTAGTAAACACGAGCCCATTGGTTCCATTTTTTGAATGTTCTTTTATTTTAGGCGGGCCCAGACGGTTCCAATAGAAAAACCTTCAAAATTGAGACTCAGCCAGTCAAGACTTAGAGGAACAGGATGTAGTAATGTAAGATGCATTATTTACGGCCCACGATACTCTACCTGTGCAAATAAGGCGTTTTGACCAGAATGGTCAAAGTTGATAGAGATCTTCACTGATGGGAATGATGTCTGCGTCTTTAAAGACGTCATTGCAGGTCGTGTAACCTTATTTGCCTGTGAATGGTACTATGTAGAGGACGGCGAAATACGTTCACTCAGGTTAGTTTACGACCTGCGACCTCTTCTTGAGGGAAGACAATAGTCGATACTGGCTCAGTGATTACTCCTAGTCTGACCAGCCGTAGCTATGCGCCAAATATCAGTTTAATTCATTATGGAAATGACGTTTCACATGTTCCTTCAAACTGACAAATTCGTGCAGGCTTATTCCTTCTATGTGGAATAAGTTTTCGGGGCAAGAGTCCCTGTCTTATCAATACGTAATTGTTCCAACTTCTGAATCTGTTCACGGACAAGCGAATGCATAAAGTCTGTCGCGAACAGCAGCTCCTGGTTCAATGTTGTAGTGACAGATTTCACGCCCCGGAGCTTGCTCAAGGC
>JALZGI010000330.1 GCA_030861105.1 Thermoproteota archaeon | reverse complement strand
TGTTCTATAAGCATAGTCTTTCCTGAGCCAACAGGCCCCCCAACTCCAACTCGAGGGATCCTTTTATCAAAACTCATAAAAAATAAGTACTGTCAATTCAAGTTATAAACATTTTTGAATTCATTCTTTCGTGCTTTACTTGTAAAATATCTATGGCCGGAGCAAACTGCCACATGCTTGTAATAGGTCTTCCAATAAAGGACTCCACTATCTTTGAAATGTCTGGTTTTAGTTCGTGGATAATTTTCTGTCCATCATAATGCTGCAACATTCCTAGTCTTAGAGCGGCCCCTACCATACTAACAGTAAAGCCATAAAGTAACACTCCTCCAGCAGTTGTCTTCGGAATGCTTAATGCTTTGCATGCAATTGCTAGAGCAACAGGATAGACACCGTTTGCCAAACCTTTCCTCGTTGATTCATTAAACTTGTTTAACACCTCATCGTTGATTAGAAATGAGGATAGACACCTTATAAGTTGGCTTCCTGATCTGGTCGAGGCTTCACGTATTTCTTTAATTAGTTTCATAGCAAACACAAGTCGATCTATTTCAATCAGCCCTTCGAGGTCTTTTCTCTCAGCAAAATCATAGGAGTTACCCAAAGCTGTGCAGTCTGCAGGACCGATTTGGTAACGAAGATATGATCTAATCATCTCCGAAAGTTCTTTTGGGTTATTCAATTTTGCTTTGTTGGAATACAGTAATGCTTCGAGTCCATTTGACATAGTATACATCCCTGTCGGAAAAAAAGAGTCAGCAAGCTGCAGCGCACTTAGCTGTTCAATTCTCAGATTCTCAATGCTCATGTGTATGATCTCCCTCGTCTGGTTCAAATACTATAGAAGTAGTCGTAATGTTGACATGATCCCTTATTGAACCAAAGAGCTTGTTCAGGAGGTCCAGTTCACTCTCCGCTTGAATAGGAAGAAAAATTCTATGATCCTCTGACTTTATAGGTCGATGCAGATTACCCACTGTGTGGCCAATCTTTACCGCGATCTCAAAGAGGTGGTGAGATGCGACATCTTCTTTTAAAGTAATGACTGCCACTTTTTCGGGCTCTATTTCCACTATGATCATTCTGTCATCGGCTAATAGAAGCACATCACCGTGCCTGATCTGAGTACTTGGGGGAAACAGAAGGGCTACATCAGTGCCTTTGCTAGAACTCTTTCTCATTCTAACTTTTTGGGCTTCCATCCTGCTCATCTTGACAATTTCGGCAAGCCCACTATCTTTCATCTGTTGATACTTTTGGAAAAGAGTCCGGTCTTGATTTATGTTCCCGCCAATAGAATTTATTGTAATCATCAGCCTTTACCTACAATGATGACTAATTTTAGTGCTGGTAATTTGATTCCCCTAGCTTGACTTCTTCTTCTTCTTCTCCTTTCTCTTTACAGCTTCGATCATATCTGCAAGTCTCTGCGTATAGTCAACTGGGCCGTAATGCCCGTACGATGCTGGGTCCACGGTGGCAAATAATAGACCCTGTTCTGAAAAAAGCACATTGGCACCGATACAGAAATCTTCGGCTATCACACACCTAGTCACTTTGTGATCGCGATAATCAAGATTTAGATGAGAGGCGGGATCAATAAGCCCAGACATAGATTCCAATTTACCTGATTTTATGGTCGCATGTATTATTTTGGATGCATCCAGCACTCGCCCCTGCTCATCTACGTTGGATTTTTTCACACAGTGTCGAATTAACATCTGCTGGATTACCTTTTTGTTTCTGACACTGCTTGAGGACTTAGATCTTCAGCAGCTAGATTCCTATCTATTCTAAGCACTGACTTTGCTATCTCGCCAGCAGCCTTAAGTGCCATGGTCTTAACGAGTAGGGGATCTAAGACACCCATTTTCCACATATCTACGGGTTCGCCTGTATTAATGTCAATTCCAAAACCGTCTGGTGATGATCTTGCGGCCATTACTTTTTCAAGACCGTTGAACCCAGCATTGGTTAGGATTTGCCGCATGATGCTCTCTAAGGCAGCCATGACTACGTCCAGTCCCACTTGCTCGAGACCCTTAAGTCTCATTTTTTTGACTTTCTCTATAATATGCAATTCTGCTGATCCGCCACCTGGAACTACCCCATTGTTTAAGGCAGCTTCGGCCGCGTTAATCCCGTCGATTACCGCTCGCCATCGCTCTTGAGA
>JALZGI010000341.1 GCA_030861105.1 Thermoproteota archaeon | reverse complement strand
TCCACCGCTTGCATTAATCCAGTATATGCAGTTATAGCAGAAATAACCTTCATGTAAGTGAGAATCAGCGAACTTGTCATATTCAATATATGAAGCCTTTAGCTTGCTGAACTTCTGAAATTTGCTTAGATTATCTACTGCGCCCACCGCTTCCTTTATTTTCTCACCTATTTTTGCCATCTCCTCTATCTTCTTCCTCCACTTATCTTGTTAGCGGGTCTCCTCTTCATTAGGATCCCAAAGTGTGCACAGACCGTACGGTGCTATAATCCCGGATTCTCTTTCATATACATCAGGACCATTATCTTCTACTATTGCACAATGGTTATCTTTAATGAAATATGTGCAGTTATAGCAAAAATAGCCAGTATGCAAATCTGCATTCTTAAAGTGTTCAATTTCCAAATATCCTGAAGAAGCCTTTGATAGCTTTGGATATTGTTTGTCTGTAGGAATATTATTACTATTACTCAACTTACTCCACTCCTATTCTATATGGCAATTATATTATAAAATAGTAATAGTACGTTGAATACTATTTTTTATAATCCCAATGAAGTGAATAAAAGACTAGGAAATATCCAGACTTCAACTGCCGCTCCCACAATACCATCAATGGGACCTTGTGTTAAGGATAGTGTCAGCGTGATTGCCCCCATTAATGGTGCTATAATTGACAAAAGAATTAACCTCATAACAGAGGGAATAGAATCCTTTATGGCCTCTAACCTAAGGGAATTACCAAAGGATAATGCTCTTACAATAGCCGAATATATCCATTCAATGAAAAGTGAAATTAATCTATCAGATAGTTATAGAAGTTACTAGGCTTGCCTTCTTCTAGATAAGATTTGTCAAATAGCGATCGTGAAATCAGCGTATACTTGTACAACCCTTCTCTAATTGAACAAAGATATAGCTCCAAAACTGTAGGCCAAATAAAACGCAATACCAAATACAGCTCCTATTAAAAGTTCGTCAGAGGATCCATAGGATCCATAGCATTACTTCAGTCCGGAATCAATAAAACACAAAAGAGAATACAGAAAAATTGACAAAATAATAATATTAGGAAACTGAATACCTGCCCTGGATACCATGATAACTCTGACGACTTTAATTTGCGAAGATGTGAGATATTGCCAACTTCATGACAGAGTGATTTGGAGTGTTCCTTTGCTGTTTCTATATTTGTAAAATTTTATTGCATGAAAAGCAACGATAGACTATCTTCATGTCATAAAACTGTATTTGCTGTATAGAAATTTAATAACCTATCATTAGTTGAACGGACAGCTCAGGCCGCTATTGGGGAAAAAGTCAAGAAAGAATGGTCATAATTTAGGCATATACGATCAGCTGTATCTAATTACCAGTTGTAAGTACACATCTAAAGCTAGCTTTACCGTTCATCATATAATCATATGCCTCTGCTGCGCATTACAATGGAAAGGTTTCATTCATAGACCTTACACCAGAGAGAACGGTAAATGAGAGAGTGTCTTGTGAATCGATAGAGGTGCCACTAGGCCAACCCATAATCGTTCTACGTCCAAGTCTTCAGGTTTCCTGCGGTTTCAAGGACTATTATCAGGTATCTGACTCGGTGAGAAAACTTGGTTCACAAATTGACTATGCCGCGGTATCCCAGCCATTCAGGTTCCGTGTCATGTTATGGAAAGGATCGCAATTTCATATTTATCCTTGATAATCTGGAAGAAGACAATGTTAGCTACCTAATTGTGGTAACTCTGATGAATGACTTACCTGGATCTCTAGGTTTAGAGCTCATTCTTTATCGCTGAGTCTTCTGCGAACTTTCTATCTCATTATTCTACATTTTGTCCTTAGTTTTCCGGTCCGCTGACCAGGGCGTAGAGAATAGATCCAGCCAATATCCAGTGATCTCTGCTACATTTCTTGCGGACGCAGCGTAAAGATCAGTCCAAGACTCGGTTAGATCTCGCCAGAAAATGGTATAGGGGTCTGCTAAACCATCAGACAGCCGTGTCTCCTCTTCGGCCTTTTTGTCTTTAATTTCTACTAATTCTTCTTGTGATTCTTCCTTGTTGTCTGATGGACTAGTATCAATTATCTGTTCTGGTTTTGAGCCTCTCAACTTTGCTGCCTTTTCTTCCAAGTTCGGTTGACTTGTATCTGTAGCGGTCTCTGTAGTAGGGGAAGAATCTATGTCGACATTGGAAGTCTGAATATCTGTTATCGCAAGTTCAGCAGGTTCCTCTTTTTCAACACCGGATGATACTTCTTTTAAATGCTCTTCTTCCTGTATGTCAGCTGATTTTTTCATCTCAGTCATTGAATCATATTTTGAAGAATCAAAAACCTCAGTAAATGTTGTCGTATCTTCAGTATTATGACCCATTTTTACCTTCGGTGATTCTTGTACTTCTGCAGCAATAGTGTTAGAAACTTTATCTGAAGATTCCTTATCCTCTTCCTTGCGCTTTTCTCGATTGGTAATGCTTCGAATGGCCATATCTTGATATGTCCTTTCTTCTCGTATCTCTACTTTATCTTTTGTCTTTTGAGAACTTCTTTTTTCTCTTTCATTCCGGCCGAATCTTAATTTGGACAGTGTCTAAATTCCCATTTATTAGATGGTTCTCCTTCTTGTTGTGGCCTAGTTCGTCCTGCATTAAGGTAGCCCGCCATTAACACCACTTGAATTGACTTTAACAACCTCTGTTGTTTAGATAAAGAAAGACTACTAGCTGGCTTAGGCCAGAGCTTTTGTAAGAACAGTATTTCTGATTGTACTTATTACCAATACCTGCAACAAAGGTCTGATCAAGCAGGAGGTCTGCCAATTTCATATGCCTCTTTCTTTTAATCTCTTCTTTGCCTTTCCAAATATCAAATTTTGATTTCAATGCATCAGGAC
>JALZGI010000323.1 GCA_030861105.1 Thermoproteota archaeon | reverse complement strand
GGTTAAGGGTTTATTTGCTGTTGGTGAAGTTATAAGTCAGATTCATGGTGCTAATCGTTTAGGTGGGAATAGCTTACTAGACACAATAGTCTTTGGAAAAATTGCTGGTGGTGAAGCAGCCAAACTGGCAAAGCATGTTGAGGAAGGAAATACAAACAAAACTAACTCATCATCGCAGCTAAAATCTAATGTTGATACTCAACAAGGAAATGATGATTATTATTATGGTGGAATCTTTTTTGTTAAGGAACCAATTAGATTTCGTAATAAAATACAAGATTTAATGAAACAAAACGCAGGAATAATAAGAGAGAGGGCGAGGCTTCAAGATGGATTGGAAAGAATTTTACAATTAAAGAATGAGTTTTATTCTCATAAACTAAATATTAATTTAAAAGATTTTAAAATTGATGATAATGATATTTATGAAAATATTGTTTTAACTTGGCAAGTAAAATCATCGCTTGTTATTTGTGAAGCCATAATAAGAAGTGCATTGATGCGACAGGAGAGTAGAGGAGCTCACTATAGATCCGACTTTCCAAGGCTTGATGATGAAAGATGGAAGGTAAATATCTATTGCAGGAAGGAAGGAATGGGAGCATTTGCAGCTGAAGCAAAATTGGTTTTGTTTAAACATAACGTTAGAGAAATCAAAGGGCCTCTGGCTGATTTTCTTGAATCACATGTCAAAGCAGCACATCATCGGACATTTGAATAATAATTACTTAACATAGTTGATGGTGTTTTTCATGAAGTTGGAACACAAAAAAGTATATGGGTGCTTCCGGTTCTTCAATATTATTTCTGCTTGTCCATGTAGCCTAGTGATTGTTTTTCAGGTTGAGCATCTGCTCTTATATGTTATAAGCCCTCTTGGGTAAGTTTCTAATAGCACATTCCTATCATTTATTGGGTCCAACATAGATAGAATCATGTCAAGACCAGAGATTGTAGTTGATTCATATAAGCTGTTCCTGTACTATCAAGTTATTTCGATTGCTCCTTACAGACCTTTCAGACATTAGAAGGTCTTGCGATTAAGATTGCGGAATGCTATAGACTGCTAGTTTTTCTTTCTTATTTCTTTCTTGGAGTACCATTTCTGCCGCACGTTTAGCACTTGATAGGCTTGCGTCAGCCAACATACCTTCTGGACCTACCCAATCTCCAACAATGTACAAGTTTTCTGTACCTGGAACTTTTACATCAGGCCGACCATATATTCCACCTTGAGAAGCATCAACCAATGCATTGGAGACTATCATGTTTGGCAAGAATCTTTCTTTAACAACTACCTTTCTCCATCCAGGCTGAACCAAATCCATTAATTTCTCCAATTCCTCCCGATCAGCTTTTGGATCTGGTTGCATAGAAGAGCCCAGATATTTCATTATGTGTATTAGCGCTCCGCCATTTGGAGCTAATCTGGCAAAAGCAGAGTGAGTTGAAAGATACAGGGGATTATCAACACCATATGCACCAAATATGTTAGGTTTGGGAAGAGTAGTTAAAGCAATATCAAGGGTAGCTGCTCTTACAGGATTTGTTCTTTTAACTATTTGAGACAGAAAAGCGGAGCTTGCTACACTACTTTGTTTCAAGAGATCATATACATCTTTTGGACCAACTGCCATTATTAATGCTTGAAATGAATTTGTGCTTCCATCAGAGAGGTGGACCAACCAGGGCTGAGATATATTGTTATCAACATTTTCTATCCTTGTTACTCTTTTACCTATCAATATATTTACACCTGCATCGTGTGCCGCTTCAGTAAGACTATTTACTAACGTCTGCCACCCCCCATCCAAATAAATAACTCCACCAGCAAATGCGATTTGAAGCTGGGTTAGAGTTGCTCCCGCACTTTGAGTTTCTACGTCGTTGGCATATGTTGTAATGCGTGAAAACATTTTTACTACATCCTTCACCTCTGAATTGTTGATGTTCTTGTTTATCCATTCCTCTAAGCTTATTTTTTGAATATATTCAGGATTGATCTTTCTAAGAGATGCAAAGAATCGAATTGCTTCAATCTTGCTTCCCAATCCTTTTAGTAATCTTGTTGTGAGGAATTGACGTAAGCTTCCAGGCATTGGATATTTTTTACCATTTTTAAGTGCATAATAACCCCCAGTCGTAACTTTCTTACCTGTATATCGTATTCCTAGCTCCTTTAGGATCTTAAGACTAGGTCCTGCGGTATATATTGCGTGTGGACCTTGGTTTAGATAAAAACCGTCAGCTACTGATGTCCTTGCTCGGCCACCTGTTTCTGTTGACCTCTCTATAACAGTTACAGACATTCCAGCACGAGCAAGGAGTGTGGCGGCTGTCAGGCCTGCTAATCCTCCACCTATTACAACTATTCTCCCTTTGTTAATTACATTATCAAACTGATATCGGTTGGTCATCCAACATACTTATGGCATAGAAGTATATAAGTGTTTGGTCGGCTGTCCAACAAATTATATTTCCTTTTTTGGCTTTAGATTTCGCCCGTTGACGAAATTAAAGAGCCATAAACTAACTAAAATTATTCAAAGAACTTCTAATAAAAGAGCGGTGGGATGTAATACACTAGTTTATGTAATTTGTTAGGAGGGTAAACAGGGCATTTATAACATTAGGGGAGGCTTAGAAAGTAAGTGTTGACATCAAATCACATCAAAGCATTTATAGAAATTCGAAACATTGCTGTCC
>JALZGI010000321.1 GCA_030861105.1 Thermoproteota archaeon | reverse complement strand
CGCCTAAATAAGTAACCGAGCGATTGCTAATGTGATTCATCTTATTTTCATATTGCTAGATTAAGCCTAAAGTTTTGTTCCATTACACAAAATCGAATCTTGGAACTCATCAGATTGCCATTGTCTTTACGATTACCATTGCCCAGCGCCAGATACTCGATCAGTAACGATAAATTTACTACCGATGCTTGTGTCCGGTAATGATATATCTTGAGCTATGTTTTTAGACGTGGTGAACTAAAGAACTATAACAAACTACAATGTTAGTGTAATGCTAAATAGTTTAAGCGAATTGATGGGTAGATGATAAAAGCATCTGATGAATGATCGTTTTAGTTTAAAAATGAACCTATTTTCACTGAGAATATTAATACTATCTGCAGGTATTGCTGGTTTATACCAGATTGGTGATGGTGGTGGTGGCGTTGTTTTTAATAGCATCAACTTTGCAGCGTGGGGTCAGGCTGTACCCTTAATTCCTGTTCAAACAGGAAATGCTACTCTCAATCAAGGCATACCTGTATTCTATGATTGCATAGAAGAAGCAGTAGATGAAAGTTATAGTGAACAAGAACCAAGCTACTTTCATGATGAACCAACAAAGGCAGAAGTAAACAACTGTTATTATGATGTTTTTGTAGTTAACGCAGATAAGCTGGAATCAGACAATCAGATAGACACTGTTAAAAATAGTGAAGAAGGAGAAGTAGAAGGAGGAGAAGTAGAAGAAGGCGAACAAGAAAAACAAGGCGAGCGGGGTGCCAAAAGAACTGAAACGGGGCTTGACACAACTGAAAAACTAAAACAGCAACAGCAACAAGGGCCTGAAAGTTTCATGGTGACTCCATGGTAGTTGGTGAGAAAAGGAATGAATAATACTAATAATAGAAACAATACCAATAATACCCTCAACAAGTCCTCAGGAGTGTTCAGCAAGGTAATTAGAAGAAGTTGCAATTGTCTCAGCCTGCCAACATTAAGAAATATACAAGTTAGAACTATTCTTACTTTAGCAGTTGCACTATCTGTCATTGTAATCTATCAAAGTGGACTATTAATAGATGCTGATGCTCTGACAAGGTATTATAACTGCACAACCAGAGTTGCAAACAAGAATGATACTTTATCTCTTCAAAATGCTGATAACTGTTATGACAATGTCTTCAAAGGTGCCAAGGCCGCAGAAAAAGAGCTACAAGCATTGAAGATAGAGACAGGAACAGGAATAGGAACAGAAGAAACAGCCCTTACAACAACAAAATAATACTGCCATGGCAGAATTTTATCCGGTTGCAGGATAGCTTGGGTTCATTCTAATAGATATTAATAGGTCAAGACACTAACTAGCACGTGCCACAATGCGTGTAGCTGACGGTGGAGTTGTTATGGGATTGGTAGTGCTTATGTCAATTATCGCCCCAGCCACTGTCCACGGCAATCCATCCAAACATGCCACTTTAGGCGACGGTACTTTTATAATTCAAAATACCTCTTATTTTATAGATGAAATTGACCTGATGCATGTATATGGTGAAGTAAGAAACATATCGAATCTGTCTCTAACAAATGTTACCATAAGTGGATTCTTTTATGACGGGGGTGGACAGTTACTTAATGATTATCAGAGATCGTGTGAATTGCCTACGATAAATGCAGGTGATGTATGTCCATTTGAAATCGTTTACATCGATACAAGAACGACCGATAATGTTAAGGATTTCAAACTCTCGGCCCAAGGAATTGCTACCAATATCAGCAAACCGACTAAATTGAAACTCTATTCTGAAAATTCTAGGCTTGACGTTTTGGGTTTTTATTATATTAATGGCAGAATCTTGAATGAAGGCTCTGTAACTGCTACTAATTCCAGTGTGGTTGCCACATTATATGACAATGATGGGAGGGTTATTGCAATTGGAAGAGCATTGGCTGAACCAGTAAACATCCCCCCAGGCAGTTTTGCGAATTTTGGCATAGCGGTATCAGAAAGATTACAGACCCATAAAACAGAGAGCTACTCTCTGACGGCTTTTTCTAGCCCCTATGTCTCTTCTCCATTACCTATTGTTTCCAAATAGACTGACTGTGGAGGCGCCCGTCAGCCTAAGAATCAGTGTCACAGTTATCAGATCTGGGTTTTCTAAATTACCAAGAGGATCAACCTAGCCGTTCCAATCTGGAGAGGATGTAAATGTCACACCGGCGACTAACAGATGTGGAACTCAAAGACAATGTTCAGTAAATCAAGGTGAGTACAAAAATATTTACAGAAAAAATCAATCTAAGTGGTTCACAATGATAGTCCCTCATATCCACTCGAGCGCAAAGCAAATACAAATTCTCACCTCTCGTCTCATATTTCCTCTTATGAGAAAAAGAGGCTTCTTAAATGAGGTCGTCTGGAAATAACTGACTAGTCAGTAAGGTATAAATACTAAGGCCTTATCTTGTTATAGTGCGGACAATGACTCAAGGG
>JALZGI010000310.1 GCA_030861105.1 Thermoproteota archaeon | reverse complement strand
CTCCTTATCCTCCCCGATTCTGTCAGTACATCTTCTTGCCCTCTATTCATCTTAGAAAAGTCCTCAGAAACATCCTCTATTGGGCCAGAAGAGCCAGATTCTGCAAGATTCAAATCTTGCAGATTATTACCGTTTTGGCCTGAATCAGCAAATTCTGTGGCCTGTGGGATCCAGCTTGCTGCTGTTCAAGCTGCTTTTGCCTCCTAGTACTAACCCAGTACGATAGATACAAATCCGACCAAACTACATATAAAATAGAAAGACCTTAGATGCCAGTACCTTATTCGGACGTAGCGATGCACATCACGAGATCAAATGATAAAATATGAAGAGAAGAAAATTTATTGCGACACCTGAAGTGCTTGAATTCCAGAAAAGGATAAATGCAACAAAACATGAACGGCGAAGAAAACTGTTAGAGTCCAGTCTCACAAAAACGTATTTAGAGTCTTGGGTTGACCTAGATAACAATAAAGCCGTACTTTTATGCACTAAAGATCGTGTCTCTGGTATGGTTAAAGGACAAATAGAAGACATGGCCCGGTCAATTATGAATACCTCAGTCAAATTGAAAGGGTTGATATTTATGGATATAGCGAAACTATGAAAGCTATCGAGAGTGGAGAATTGAAGTTTCCTCTCAAATCGTCTGTCATACGACCTGTTGGCTAATCAATCACACCTCGCCTTAGTAAGCGAATGTGATTTCCCATAACCTACCCTTCGATTGCCTTTCAGAATTATGAACTACTAATTCTTCGTGAAATTTAAATCCGCACTCATCTAGCACTTCTTCGAAGTCATAATACTCATGTGATTGATAAAGAATCTCTTGTCGTGCGCATTTCAAGAGAGTAGACTTAACAATGTCATATTTCGAAGGCCTGCTGTATATATACCATAGATTATGTGCGGTTCGCAATTTAGATAATTCTTGATACATCAAGTTGGACATCTTTGTATAATACTTATTCATAATCTCTGTATTCACATCATCCCACGAAGGGGTTCTCCAGGCCGCGACTCTCTCAAACCCATGACCATCAAACTCGGCGTTTAAACTAAGGCCTTGATCTAAAGTCGTAATTATCACATCAGTTTTAGATGCCACGTTGTCTCTAAAATCAACTCCAGGTTCCATCCAGCCAACAAATATAACATCATACTCTCGATTAATATCCCATTGAGCATCGGAGATCTCAATAAACCATGGCTTAGGTTTATTGCAGGCATAGAAAATTTCGGCGTTCTTCTCCATGCCAACCGCATTAGGAAGATATTCTCTTATCTTTTCGAGGAAATCACCGTACCCACATCCTACGTCCAAATACCGTGGATTGTCCGAAACGGCTTTTGCAATTGAAACTACACGAAATACATCAATCTTCCTATACGCAAAATAGGTTCCACAAAGAAAAGGGAAACTAAAACGTTCATGGAAAGGAGAAGCGGCATATTGTCTAAAAGTATTCAGGGACAAAACAGCTTTAAGTATTTCTTGAGTCTTAAATGGCATCCAAGTGGATCTGTTTCTCAAATAACCATCTGCTCTTCGCCCTTAAAATGATTATTGTATCCATAGTTAAAAAGTCAACCAAGCTCTATTCCTAGGAATTTATAAACATGTATCTTTCAACCAGGATACCGTTGTCATGTCATTCAAAGTTTATTTTCCATAGTCGTTCCTCTTTATCTGAAAAAGAAGGCAGGCCCTCCATATAGTGAAACCCACATTCATCTAGAACCGATTCGAATTCAAACCGCTCCTTTGGTGATATCTCTTTTTCATTTGCTACTGAGGAGATTAAACCAGCAACCACCTTTTCGGAAACACAGGTTCTAGCATAAATATACCATAGATTGTGAGCTGCACGCAATTCGGACAACTGACACTTTTTTTTATCCGATTGTAGATTCGGGGTGTAGTATTTGTTCATGAGCTCCGTGTTCACATCTATCCAGGACGGGGTTCTCCACCAAGCTACTCTCTTAAATCCATACTCCTCGTAGTCGCAGCCTCCATAAATACCGCATTGACCTCCCTCATCGAAGGTTGTGACTACACAATTAGTGAGTCTTGCTACATGCTTTCTAAAATCAACTCCAGGTTCCATCCAACCTACGAATGCCACATCATAGGCTTGATTTTCCAACAACTCGATTGCCGTACAATATATAAAATCAGGTCGAGATTTTTTGAAAGCATAAAAGATGTTTCTTTCTTCTTCGATCCCCACTGCATTAGGAAGATATTCTCTTATCTTTTCGAGGAAATCACCGTACCCACATCC
>JALZGI010000308.1 GCA_030861105.1 Thermoproteota archaeon | reverse complement strand
GCATCACATTGCAGCTTGGATTTCAAAATCGGAACGACTTTGTCGCTTAAGAGCGCCATAAAAAATCCAAAAGGTGCTATCTGCCTAGCTTTATGCTATTTGCTCTTACCATATTATAGGGCAAAACTCTCCGACATTAACTCTGTCAAGTGGCATATTGCTAAGAGTACAAAAAAGGGTCTGTCGGCTGCTAATTAGTTCCCAGAAACAGGGACAACTTTCTATATATACAGACATACTAGAATATATTTATTTATTGTATCAATTTCATTACATAATAGTATAAATACTCAGATAATACACACTAATTGAGTTTGGCCTGTAGAGCCTCCCTAATTCACGGCTATATCTGTGTGCCCCACGAACGTCCGGCAGCAGAGTCAAATGATTCGATTGATTATTGGAAGCAATCGTTTAATATTTCTGATATATATTTTGTAACTGCAACTTTTTCATCGGAGGCTACCCCTTATTTCCCCAACAAGGCATACCATTACATTCTTGCAACTTTTGATGACTTTGAAACCATTATGCAGGATATAAAGAAAATCAGCTGGGACAAGTCGCTATTCATATTCAACCTTAAAGATTCTCTCTTTGAAAGGGCTGCAAATAAGTTGAATTACATTTCTATGTACTTCACAAGATACAAGCATAATGAAGTTGAAATTAGTGATTTTGCAAATGTTCTTGCCAGGCGAGATAGAGTAAAGAGGGCGAGCCTAGCAGACATGCAGTTCATATCTAACGGACCCTCCAAATTTGTGTTTCCGTATTCTGAAAACATTGTAGTATTAGAGATAGAAGGAGAAAAGACCCACCAAAGCGACCTAAAATATTGCGACAAGACAAGAAGAGATGTGGCTAGAAAAGGCATTTCCCTTAACAATCTTGTAAGTCTCTCTGTTTTAGATAAAATAAAATAGCAAAAGCAGGGAACCCTAAAATTAGATACTGATATAACAGAACCGTTAAATAGCCATGACATTTCCTACACTCTGATCATAGGCATTGAGTAAGCCAATGGACCTTGGCAGTTTAAAAGTTGGATCATATATCATTATTGATAATGAACCATGTAGGATCGTTTCCTATGACCATAGTAAACCTGGTAAACACGGCTCAGCAAAGGCCAGAGTTGCTGCCATAGGCGTATTTGATGGATCAAGGCACAGTCTTGTTTCACCAGTTTCAGCCAATGTTGAGGTTCCTCTCATAAACAAAAGAAACGGCCAAGTAATATCTATCTCGGGCCAGACCTTGCAGATTATGGATCTTGAGACATTTGAGGTATTCGAAACGTCGGCAGTTGAGGATGAAATAAGAAACAAGATAAGACAGGGCGGAGAAGTAGAGTACTGGCAAGTGCTTGACAGAGTTAAAATAGTGAGAGCTAAGGGTTCCTAGTTACTTCTTTTTGCCATTCGAATCTTTCGGATAACAGTTGTAGATATGAGCACATTTGCCTGCATGACGATAACTTGACTGGCATTTGTCGGTAGCTTGACTAGGTGTTGGCGGCAACATGACTAACACCCGACGGCTATCTGACGCCCAATCCAAATGGCTCTATTGACTATGAAGAGTTGTGAACATTCTTTGCCTCGCCGCTAAGTTGTCTGGCAAGATGTTCTATTGCATGGCAACGATCTAACATCCTGCTCTTCTTTGCATAATCCTCCAAATTTTCAGGCTTTCTCGATCGAAGCAAATGGGTACAGTCGTTTTTAGATACAGTCTTTGTTCATAAGATTTCGTAATGGGTTGGACAGTTCAGAAATTATAACATTTTGCTTTCTGTCCGGTTGCAAGGTACATAAAATTCAAATATTCGAATGTACTAATACAATATTATAGTAGATGACAACGAGGGTGCCATACGAAATCAGAGAGGAGGTACTGACTTTATGGTTGCGAGTCTTTAGCAGAGATGACATCGCAAAAGTTATAGGAATAGGAGCAGGCACCGTGAGCGAAATTGTCAAGAACTACAGGCAGCGTAATCCGGGGTTTGAGCTGGTCAGGGAGTTCGTTGTTGCTGTTAAAAAGGATGGAAGCAATATAAAGGAGCTGGCATCCGCGATAAGACTGCGACGGATGCTAAAAAATAATAATCTTGTCGAAGAGCAAATCGAATCGCTAATAGGAAAGGTAGCCAATCATTGCTTCAAGAAAAAAGTAAACATATGGAGATTTATAGAAAATGTGGACAAAGTCACAGACCTGTCGGATGGACTTAATATTGATTTAGTGAAGCTACCTGACTATATCGGGGAAAAAAAGAGCGAGATTGATTGGTTGAACAGGGAGCTATTAAAGAAACAGAATGAGTTCAATCGGGTGTTGAAGGAATATAATATAGTGCAAATGCAGCTATCAGAGTTCAGAAGCAATGTGGCAGTGGTGGAGGAAATGCAGAAAGTCAAAAGCATGTTAGAGAAGACCACAAAAGAAAGGGACGTAGCATTGAGAGCTATCGAAATTTTACTCCACTAGTATTAATAGATCTTTGATTGAAAAGTGTTGGCAGAGCCACTGGATGAGGCCAACAAAATACCCTGAAGTAAGCCCATAAAAGTTCCTTTCTACTAAATGAAGTCTTATAGTGCTGTTACTATTCTATCACTTTAAGTTAGAAGTATCCGAAAATGAACGATGAGCAAATGACATATTATTCGAAGACGTGCCACGTAAGTCGTTGGACTGGATCTTAAATCGCAGATTCCCCTCTGGTTCTAGTCCCAATATCCACAGCGTCATCGACTTCGGAGACAAATATCTTTCCTTCTCCCGCAAGACCTGTACTTGAGCTGTTGAGGATATTCTCTGTGACTTTGTCGACCATTGAGTCATTTACTACTAAAACAATAAGAGCATTAGCATTAAAA
This sequence comes from Thermoproteota archaeon, assembly GCA_030861105.1. Classification (GTDB taxonomy): domain Archaea; phylum Thermoproteota; class Nitrososphaeria; order Nitrososphaerales; family Nitrososphaeraceae; genus TH5893. The sequence goes on along the minus strand of JALZGI010000308.1, from coordinate 1,387 downwards.
TCCGCGGTGTAACTGGTAGTTCCCCTTCCGCTATGAACCTGAGGTCTAGGAGCCTGGCCTCTTCCTTTGGACTCATAGTATGTCAGACCTCCCAAGTCTAATTGCTTTAAGCCTTCAAAAGTTCGGTCCAACCTCCCGTGGGGAACTATGGCTTCTATTCGTTTCATCGGCTAATACCTGCGATAATAATATCTCTCTTTTATTAAAGGATTTTGTGACATTATAGCATTTTAGAATGATGTCCTCTGAAATATAGGATTAGACGGTACCACTATTAAATTTGGAGCATTAATCCTAGACCTTCAATAATAAAGTAGACTGTAGGTTCTATTTAATTATTGAAAAACAATTGCAGGATTTGAAAATAAAAAAAGAGAAGCTAGCAGTTGGCTGTGGCTAACCTACTTACTGCTGCTGGCTAGCTGTTACGTTGGGTGAGACGCCCTCGGTGATGGTTGTGTTCGCACCACTGCCTGTGGCATTCTGCTCTGCTGGCAGCTTGGCTTCCTCAGGTGTACCTGTCGCTGTCGCGTTTCCTGGATTAGTTGGGCTTGCGGCTGCTACAGGGCTACCTTTAGGAGGTACCCATGTGCCTGCTGGATGATCAGTTGCTGTCGAGTTATTGGCTGCCAATACAGCAACTGCACCGCCTTTGACTACATCAGTCATCTCATGGTCTACGCCGACATAGATTCCTTCTTCTGGGAAAGTAGATTCAATAACAGATGCTTGACCCGCTGGTATATAATATGTTTCATCGTCCAATACCTGCGTACCCAACCTATTCTTGATGAATCCATCATGCACACCTGTATTCATACCAGATATGAAGTGAAATGCAGTACCACCATTTGGACCGGGGTTTAAGACATACCATCTTGTTAGTTCACCCGGCTTGACTTTGAATACTTCAGCATTCTTGTTTAGGTCTAGTTTTGCAACTGTTCCGATGGAGGGGACATACTTGTGTGCCATTCCGTTTGTCAGAACCAAGTCCGGATTCTTGTTGATAAATTTAACTAGGTCAAAGCTGCCTGTAGTATTAGCACCCTTGAAAGGTCCTTGATCTGCAGTATTGTATAGTTCACTAAATGCCAGATAGAATTCCTTTGCTGGTTTTTCGTTTTGTGGATGCACCACAATCATCCCATACATTCCATTGGCAATGTGCTCCCAGACACCGTTGAGCCCATCAGCACCACAGTGATACATAAATGCACCAGCGATATCAGCTTTTATATCCCATGTTTTTGATTCACCTGGTCTCAGTGTACCACTGCCTGTGGCTTCACTTGGACCCCAGCCTGCATGGAAGTCCAGGCTGTGCATGGTTTCCCCATCGTTTCTTAAAGTCACTCTAAGTGTGTCTCCTTGATCGACTGCAATC